>SKZJ01000226.1 GCA_007127425.1 Wenzhouxiangella sp. | reverse complement strand
GGCATGCCGCCGGTCGCGGGCTTCGCCGAACCCCGGGGTGGCGAGTTCGACACGGGCGCGCCGGCAGTCACCGCCCGGATCGATGGCAAGCCAGGCGCCGGATTCGAGCGCCTGTCGGACCGCTTGCAGGCGTTCGTGCTGTACCTCGTCGTTCGGGGCGTGCTCGAAGCCGACCAGGTTCATTCCGGGCACAACCAGCGACAGGCTCAATCGGTCCGCGTCGATGGCCAGGGTTCCGCTCGCCTGACCGTGCACGTGGGCACCATGTTGGCGTTCCAGTAAACCGGCCTCCAACGCCATGACCGGCAGGGTGATCAGGATTATCGTTTGAAGGAGCTGGGTCTTCATGGGTGGCTCTCCCGCGGCGCAACTGGATGATACTGGTTTAGTTGGTGTTATAATATAACACTCTTCATCAGAGGTGCCGCCATGCGCCTTTTCCGCTGGCCCGACCGCCTGGGCATGATCATTGCCGTTGGCTGTGGCGTGCATTGTGCCGCAATGACCGTCGTCTTTCTGACCTGGCCGGCACTGTGGCTCAACCGCAGTCTCTGGGAACGCGGCCTCTGGAAGCAGTTGATCATTGTCGAGTGGTCCCTGCTGGCCCTGGCATGGCTGCTGATTCTGACCACATCGGTCAGCGGCTGGTTCACGCATCGCCGCTGGCCACCCCCGGTGATTGGTCTGGCCGGTGCCAGCCTGATGACGGTCGCCATTGTCTCCCCGCTCCACACCCTGGGTTACTGGGGCAGCAGCCTGGCCCTGATCGGAGGCATCATGGTGGCCGTGGCCCACTGGCTCAACCTGCGCCTGCTCTATCGTTGCCGTTCGCGGTAATCGTGCCGGGAACGGCCGGGTTTGCATGGGTCTCGCGCTTGACGCACAATTGCGCGCTTGAGCGACGTGAATTTTCCGGGGATAAAACAACAATGCAGACAACTTCCATTCACGGCATGTGGTCTTCGCGCCTGGCCTTCATTCTGGCCGCTACCGGCTCGGCCGTGGGCCTGGGCAACATCTGGCGCTTTCCCTATGTGACCTCCGACAATGGCGGCGGAGCCTTCGTGCTGATCTACCTGCTCTGCATTCTGCTCGTCGGCCTGCCGATCATGTGGACCGAGATCGTCATCGGCCGGCGTGGGCGCATGAGCCCGATCAATTCGCTGCGGGAACTGTCCGACGATGCCGGCGCCTCTCGCAAATGGATGGGCATCGGCTTTCTCGGCGTGATCGCCGGATTCCTGATCCTGTCGTTCTATTCCGTGGTGGCCGGGTGGACCCTGCACTACGGTTTCCTCTATATCAAGGAGTTGTTCGGGGGTGCCGCGATCACCGATCCCGAGGCAACCTTCACCAGCCTTCTGGCAAGCCCCGGGGAACTGACCTTCTGGCACGGCTTCTTCATGCTGATGACCGTGGGCGTGGTCGCCTTCGGTGTCGAAAAGGGGCTGGAGCGAGCAGTGACCATCCTGATGCCGCTGTTGTTCGTGCTCTTGCTGATCCTGCTGGGGTACGGCATGAACACCGGCTACTTTATGGAAGCGGCCGGCTTCCTGTTCAGGCCCGACTGGTCACAGGTCTCCGGTGCAATGATCGTGACCGCCATGGGCCAGGCATTCTTCACCCTGAGCCTGGGCATGTGCGCAATCATGACCTACGGTGCCTACCTGCCCTCCGGGGTCAACATTCCCCGCGTCGGCGTGACGGTGGCGGCCACCGATACCGTGGTGGCGCTGATCGCCGGCCTGGCCATCTTCCCCATCGTCATCTCCTTCGGCCTCTCACCCGAGGGTGGCGGTGCCGGACTGATCTTCACCTCGCTGCCGCTGGCGTTTGCCGAAATGCCCTTCGGCATTCTCTACGGCATGCTCTTCTTCCTGCTGCTCTCCGTGGCGGCCTGGACCAGCGGCATATCGCTGATGGAGCCGGCCACCGCCTACCTCGTCGAGTCCACCAACCTGTCGCGCAAGAGCGCGGCACTGTGCGTGGCCGGGGTGGCCTGGATCATGGGCCTGGTCTCGGTGTTTTCGCTCAATATCTGGTCGGAGGTCTCGGTCGGTGGAAGGGGCCTCATGGGGGCCATCGAGTACGTGGCCAACGATGTCATGCTGCCGGTCGGCGGCCTGCTGACCGCGCTGTTCGGCGGCTGGATTCTTTCCAGCCGCATTACCCATGACGAGCTCGACAAGAAGATGCCGGACTGGGCCTACAACGCCTGGCTGTGGGTGACTCGCATTGTCACGCCGGCCCTGATCCTGGTGGTACTCGCCAGCCTGTTCGGCATTATCTAAAGCGATACTCTCCCCGGGCGCGAGCACTGTCGGCGTCGCGTCCGGGGAGTTGACTCCCACCGGTTGATTGGCCAAGTTGGGGGCTTCGATGCAGCGCGCGGTAACCCCTCGATCGCGGCCGGAAAAGGCCAACGACGCCAACGATGAATTCAGCTTATGCGGGCTTTAAGACTGCCGGCAAGATCACGACAGCGCCACTTCAAGTTCCTCGACTTCGACTCGCCTCACCACAGCTGATGGAGAGGATGGATTAGAGCCAACTTCCGGGCCTTTTCCGGCCACGATCGATGGGGTACCACCCGCTGCTAACGCCGGAAGCGCCCCTAGGCCACTCCACTCCCGTTTTGAACATTTGAATTTCGGTCATTCGAATTTGTTTGTGATTTGGTGCTTGGAATTTCGAATTTGAGTGCACCGCCCATTGCCCGCAAGACGACAGGCTTACGAATCCGCCAATCGAGCACTCCAGACATTCACTTTTTAATCGCTGCAGCCAGCAATGCCGACAAATCGATACGGGCTTCCGGGGCATTGACCGTATTGGTGCACACGATGCGCTCAATTCCGCCCTCGCGCATGACCTCGCGCGCATTCTCCCCAAACAATCCGTGCACCCCGACGGCCAATGGTGGTCGAAAACCGGCCTCAATCAGGTGGCCGGCCGCCCTGGCCATGGTGGTGCCGGAAGAAACGATATCGTCGACCAGCACCGGAGTGTGACCTTGCAGCCCGTCCAGGTCCGGGAGCTCCATGCGCACGTCGCGATCGCCATGGCGTTTCTTGGTGAACACGCGCCAGGGCAGGTCTTCAAAGGCGGCGACTTCGCTGACCCATTGCTCACTTTCCCCATCGGGTCCGATCAGTACCGGGTTGTCGACCTCCCGTGCAATCCACTCCGCCACCGCCGGCGCCGCGGCAACCACGACGGAATCGAGCGTGTACACCTCGTCGAGGCTGGCGTAGCGGTGCAGGTGGGGGTCTACCGTGGCCAGCCAATCGAAGTGAGACGACAGCCAGCGTGCGAAGGTCTTCGAGGTCAGTGCCTCACCCGGCGCAAAGCGCTGGTCCTGTCGCATGTAGGCCAGGTAGGGACTGACCAGCCCGACACGACGGGCACCGAGGTCGCGCGCCAGGTCGGCGGTGAACAGCAGTGCCGGGACCTTGTCGTCGGGGCGGTCCAGGGTACAGACGCACACCACGTCCCGGCCGGCCGGGTCGGCATGCAGTCGCAGGTAGCTTTCACCGTCGGGGAACCGGCGGTATTCCAGCTGAGCCAGTTCGCCATCCAGTAACCGGGCCAGGCGCTTTGCCAGGATTTCATTGCCGGGCAGGGCGACGATCAGCAATTCGGTGTTCATGGCGATGCCCCTTCAGGCCAGCTTGATGATGCCGTTGGTCTCGGCGAATTCCCGGGCGTAATTGAGTTCGCCGGCCGTCTCGGCATGAATGGTGTAGAGCGCCTGCCCGGTCTCGACATGATCGCCCAGCTTGACGTGAATCTCGAGGCCGGCGGCCGCGGCGGCCGGTGCGCCGGCAAGCTTGGCCACGCGGGCCAGTCGGCGGTTGTCGATGGACACAACCTCGCCGGCACCTACCGCCGACATGTCATGCCGGCGCGCCGCGAGTGGCGGTTCGCGCAGCCCGCCCTGGGCGGCACAGATGGCCTGGAACTTCTTCCAGGCCTGACCGTCGTCCAGGGTCGACTCGGCCATTGCCTCTCCGCGTCCTTCCCCGGCGGTGCCAGTGAGTTCGAGCAATGCGCCGGCCAGGCGCACGGCACGGCGACGCAGATCGACGGGGTGGTCCGCATCGTTGCGCAACACGGCCAGCAGATCACGTGCTTCCAGGGCCGGACCGATGCCGCGGCCTACCGGCTCGCTGCCGTCGGTGATCAGCACGCGAAGTTTCAGGCCGAAGGCGTTGGCCACGGAGTGAAGCCGGCGACTGAGCTCCTCGGCCTCTTCCTGACTGCGGACCTTGGCGGTGGGACCGACGGGTAGATCCAGTACCAGGTGGGTGGAGCCGGCCGCCACCTTTTTCGACAGCACCGAGGCGACCATCTGGCCCTCGGCGTCGAGGTCCATCAGGCGGGCAACGCGGATGAGCATGTCGTCGACCGGGCTCAGTCGCATGGCCCCGCCCCAGGCGATGCAACCCCCTTCCTTCTCGACCACCGCGCGCATCTGCTCGAGATCCAGATCCACCGGGGCCATGGTTTCCATGGTGTCGGCGGTACCGGCCGGCGAGGTGATGGCGCGAGACGAGGTCTTGGGCATCCACAGACCGCATGCGGTGACCATGGCGACCACCAATGGGGTGGTGCGGTTGCCCGGCAATCCGCCGACGCAATGCTTGTCGGCAATCAGTTGGCGCTTCCAGCGCAGGCGATCGCCGGCGTTGACCATCGCCTCGGTGAGGTGAATGAGTTCATCGTCGTCGGGCGGCCGTGCGGCCATGATGGTAAGAAACATCGACAGGTGGATGTCGGCATAACGGCCGGCGGCGATGTCGGCGATGATGCGGTGCATCTCTTCACGCCCCAGAACATGACCGTAGATGCGTCCGCGCACCAGCCCGAGCGAGTCCAGTGGTTGCGGGTGGGCGATATGGACCAGGTCGCCCTCCTCGACCTGCAGGCGTTCCCAGGCCGATTCCGATAGCGCAATCTCGTCGGCTTCGAGCAGCTCGGAATCGATCTGGTAAAGCGTGGCGATGATCCGTCGCTCGCCGCTTTGCAACCGCACGCGGGCATGGGCCGAAAAGCCCTCCGATCGACACACCGGGCTGTCGCGCCGGGTGATCACCACCAACTGGTCGTGGGTGTCGAGGGCCACGCGGCGGGCGCGCAGGTTGTTGCCGTTGGTCTCCTCGTGGTCCGGGCGGCGAGCGCTCATGGCAGTTCGTATTCCTGTTCGGGTTCGGGGACCAGGCAATCCCAACCCAGCGTTTCTTCGATGCGGTGCCGAAGGGCATCAGAGGCATCGGGCTCGCCATGCACGATGAACGTCCGTCGCGGCGGGTGCTTGAAATGCGCGAGCCATTCGAGAATCTCGTCGGCGTCGGCATGGGCCGAGAGCATGTCGAGATTTTCGACCCGCGCCTTGACCGGCCAGTACTGGCCGTGGATCTTGACCTGCTCGGCACCGTGGACCAGGGCCTCGCCACGGGTACCGGCGGCCTGGAAGCCGGCGAACAGTATGGTGTGGCGGCGGTCACCGAGATAGCTTTTGAGATGGTGCAACACCCGCCCGCCGGTGGCCATGCCGCTGCCGGCGATGATGATCTTGGGATGCGGATCGCGATCGAGCTCGCGGGAAGCTTCGGGCTCGTGGACGTACTGGGGCAGGCTGCAGGCCGCTTCGGCTTCTGCCTGGCTCAGCCCGTGGTCGTCAGGGTGCCGCTCGAACACCCCGGTGGCATTGATGGCCAGCGGGCTGTCGAGATAGACCGGCAGGGTCGGAATCCGGTTTTCGTCGAGCAGACGCCGGAGGTGATGCAACAGCAGCTGGGTACGGCCGACGGCAAAAGCGGGAATGATGATGGATCCGCCGCGTTCGACCGTCTCGTGGATGACGCGGGCCAGGGCGGTTTCGGGATCGGTGCGGTCACGCCGACGATTGCCGTAGGTCGATTCGACGACGAGATAGTCCGCCCGGTCGACGGTTTCCGGAGCCGGCATGGTCGCGGAACTGCCATGGCCGAGATCGCCGGAAAAAACCACCCGGCGGCCGGCAACTTCCAGCTCGGCAATGGCGGCACCGAGGATGTGTCCGGCACGACGAAAGCACAGATCCATCCTGCCCTTGAGTCCATAGGGCTGGCCGAAGCCCACGGTCCGGAAAAACGGCATCACCGCCTCGGCATCGGCCCGGGTATAGAGCGGGCGGGCCGGGTGATGCCGGCTGAAACCGTGGCGGTTGGCAAACTCGGCATCCTTTTCCTGGATGAAGCCGCTGTCGGGCAACAGGTACCGGCACAGGTCACGGGTGGCCGGCGTGGCCAGGATTTTTCCCTTGAAGCCGTCCCGGCATAACACCGGCAGCCAGCCGGAATGATCGAGATGGGCGTGGGTGAGGATGACGGCCTGCAGCTGGTCTGGGCGGACCGTCAACGGTTGCCAGTTCTTCCGGCGCAGATGCTTGTAGCCCTGAAACAACCCGCAATCGACCAGCCACCGGGTGCGTTTATGGCGCAACAGGAAACGTGAGCCGGTCACGGTGCCGGCGGCACCGAGGAAACTGAGTCCGAGGTCAGGCGCTGACGGCATGGCGCTCCTCTCCCCGGCGATTACACAGATCGGCGAACCGGCCAAGCAGCTCCGATCCCAGGGGCGCCTCGGTCACGCAGCGGTAGAGTTGGTCGGCGTCGAAGCCCTCGGTCTTCAGGATGTCGCGGCGCTCGTCGATGTAGGCCCGCATGATCTCGTCATCGAACTCGGGGTGGAACTGGACGCCCCAGCTCAGTTGACCAAAGTGCAATGCATGATAGGGGTCGCCGTCAGCGGTGGCCAGCACGCGCGCGCCGGGTGGTGGCTCAAGCACCGCTTCGGCATGGGTTGAATGGACGGCCAGACGGTCGTCGCCGGCGGTGAACAGGTCATCCTTGCCAGGTGAACGGTATATAGCATGTGTCCCCATGCGCCGACCGTGCGGATTGGGGCCGACCCGTCCGCCGAGTGCATGGGCCATCAACTGGTGGCCGTAGCAAACGCCCAGCAGGGGTCGTCCGCGCTCATGGATGGCGGCCAACCAGGCGGCGGTGCGCTCCGACCAGTCCAGGCGGCTCGACACCATGGCGGGCGAGCCGGTGATGACGACTCCCGCGTAATGATCGGTTCTGAGAGGGTCCGGCAAGGAATGACCGTGATCGACGGCGATGATGTCGTATTCGAACCGCTGTTCGCCCAGGGCACGGCGAAACCAGGAATCGAAATCCCCATACCGGCGGCGGATGGGTGGCGGCGCCGATCCGGTTTTGACGATCAATACTGTCACTGCTGGCATGGCGCCATAGTATCGCCTCAACGCCCCAAAATCAGCGTTGTATTTCCTTTTGGTGGTAGTAGGCGGCCTTGTGTTCATACATGCGCGCATCGGCCACTGCCAGAACCCGCTCCGGCGAATGGCGGTCGGAGCCTGCCACGCCGACGCTGATCTCTATCGCGTCCTCGATGGGGTCGATTGCACCGGCCCCTGTCGTTTGCCCGGGCTGGCGGCATGCCTTGATCAGGCGGTCGGCCAACTTTCGAGCATCGGGTTCGCGGCAACCATGACACAGGACGACAAACTCATCGCCTCCCACCCGCGCAACGACATCGGCCGAACGTGCCTGGTCGTTGAGGCGGGTCGCCACGGTCGTGATCAGGTGGTCGCCGGCCTCGTGGCCGAGGGAGTCGTTAATGCGTTTCAAGCCGATCAGATCGAGCATGACGATAGAGAAATCCTGTTTCCGATGCTGGCGTTTGCGAGCAATGGCGTCGGCCAGTTGCTGTTCGAGGTAGCGGCGGTTGAACAGTCCGGTTAGCGAGTCGGTTTCGGCCGCCTTGCGCAGGTGTTCGGTCAACAACTTGTTCTGCAGCGCGCTGGCAAGCTGATCGACATAGAGCTGCAACAGCTTGCCCAGTTCATCGGCCAGGGCGGGGACAAGCACGACGTAACCGGCAGCCTGTTCAAGCTGACCCTTCAACGGGACGGCCAGGAGTTGACTTCCGGGCAGTGGCAACGTCAGCACCTCGCCGGACCTGGCGCTGTCGTTGTGCTGGGCAATGCGGTCGAGAATCTCATCCTGCTCGGGGCCGGCCATGTTGCGAAATCCACTGCTACGCAATTGGCGCGGTCTCTCACGTTCGAACAGCAATAGTGCGAAAGGCCGGTCGGGCTCGAGTTTGCAAAAATGATCGAGGGTCTGGTCGATCAAATCGGCAACATCGCCAGCCTGGTTGCTGATGGAATTGAAGGTCAGCAGAGAGCGGAACACCTGGCTGTTGCGAACCAGATCCAGGTGGGCCCTGGCCAGCCGGTTGTTCAGGGTGTGGCTGGTAATGCCTACGGCCAGCAGGTAGGTCAGCGACAGGCCGGCGATATAGAGCGT
>SKZJ01000274.1 GCA_007127425.1 Wenzhouxiangella sp. | reverse complement strand
GCCTCATTCAGGGCTCCTGACGGATTCGCCTGCAAGGCAAAGTGGCGAAGGCATAGTCATTCTACGTCAAGCCACTTTAACGCCGCAGGCGGATTCGTCAGGAGCCCCCTTCGGGCTTGCCACGAACGCCGAGAGACAAGCTGAATGTGGCAATACTTATGTAGGTGTTAGTAAGCGCAAGAAGGTGCACGTCAACAATTCGTCACCGGATGGCGCTATGGTGAGGATTGGCCCAACGCTTAGCCCACTGCATGTCGACCCACTCTCGCGGCAGTCGAACACGAATCGGGCAACCAGTCGATGCCCCTGAACGCTGGGAGCACGAGCATCTGGACGACCCCGGTCTGCTGCTCAACCGGGAAATCAGCCTGCTCACCTTCACCCGACGGGTACTCGAACTGGCCCGCGCCGATCGCGTTCCCCTGCTGGAGCGTCTGCGCTTTTTGTGCATTTCCTGCACCAACCTGGACGAGTTCTTCGAAGTTCAGGTGGCCGCAATTCGCCAGCGCATGCAGCACGGTGCCAACCAGCCCGGTCCGGATGGCCTGACCCCGCGCGCCACGCTTGCGGCCATCCGGGAAACCGTACAGGCCATGGTGGAGACCCAGTACCAGGTACTCAATCAAGAACTGATGCCGGCCCTGGCCGATCAGGAAATCGATATCGTGCGACGCGGTGACTGGACCCAACGCCAGCGCCGCTGGTTGCACCACCATTTCCGTCGCCAGATCATGCCCGTACTCAGCCCGCTCGGGCTGGATCCGGCACATCCGTTCCCACGGATTCTCAACAAGAGTCTCAATTTTGCCGTTGCCGTCGAGGGTCGGGACGCTTTCGGGCGCGACAGCGGCATGGCGCTGGTCCGTGCACCCCGCTCCCTGCCGCGTATCATTCGCATACCTCGCAGCTATTCGCGCGGACCGGACGATTTCGTCTTCCTGTCGTCAATCATCCACGCCTTTATCGACGAGCTTTTTCCCGGCATGAACGTGCGCGGCAGCTACCAGTTTCGCGTTACCCGAAACAGTGAGCTGTTCGTCGACGAGGAAGAAATCGAAGACCTGGCGCGTGCGCTGGAAGGTGAACTCATGGAGCGCGGCTTCGCCGAAGCCGTGCGCCTTGAAGTGGCCGACAATTGCCCTGACCCCATCGTCCGCTTCCTCGCCAGCCGTTTCGGCCTCGGTGAAGAGGACACCTATCGCTGCGATGGGCCGGTCAACCTCAATCGCATGGTGGCCGTAGCCGACCTCACCGACCGGCCCGACCTGAAATACACGCCGTTTCAACCCTACATCCCCCGCGCCCTGGAACACGGCGAGCCTTTTACCGCCATTCGCCGGCGCGACTGGATGCTTCACCACCCCTACGACAGCTTCCAGCCGGTTCTGGAGCTGGCGCGCCAGGCCGCTACCGACCCCCAGGTCCTGGCGATCAAGCAGACGCTGTATCGCACCGGCGCCGACTCGGCCCTGGTCGCCGTGCTCATCGACGCCGCGCGCGCCGGCAAGGACGTCACCGTGGTCGTCGAATTGCGCGCCCGATTCGACGAGGAAGCCAACATCACCCTGGCCACGCGCCTGCAGGAAGCCGGCGTCCAGGTCGTCTACGGCGTGGTCGGCCACAAGGCCCACGCCAAGATGATGCTGATCGTGCGCCGCGAGGGCGCCCGACTACGCCGCTACGCCCATCTCGGCACAGGCAACTACCACCAGGGCACGGCCAAGGCCTATACCGACTGGAGCCTGATCACCGCCAACGCCGACCTCTGCCAGGACGTACACCGGATATTCCAGCAGCTGACCGGCCTCGGACGCATTCAAGCCCTCAACCTGCTCGTTCAATCACCGTTCGGGTTGCACGAGTTCCTGCTCGGGCGCATCAATCGGGAAGCCGAGAACGCCAGACAGGGCAGGCCGGCCGGGGTCTCGGCCAAACTCAACGCTCTCACCGAGCCGGAGATTATCCGGGCGCTCTACCGGGCATCGCGCGCCGGCGCCACCATTCGTCTGGTGGTGCGCGGGATCTGCTGCCTGCGGCCGGGCGTGCCCGGACTGTCGGATAATATCCGGGTGCGATCCATACTGGGCCGATTCCTGGAACACAGCCGCGTATACCATTTCGTCAATGACGATTACCCTGAGACCTATGCGGCCAGCGCCGACTGGATGGAACGCAATCTGTTTCAGCGAGTGGAGGCCTGCTTCCCGATCCTCGACGAGCAAGCCGCACAACGAGTCTGCTCGGAAAGCTTCGACCTCGCCTTCGACGACGCCACGCGGGCCTGGGAACTCCAGGCAGACGGCACCTACGAATTGAGCGAGCCGCCGGCCGACAGCGGTACCGACCTGCAGGAACGATTGATTCACCGGGCCAATGAAGACTGAACAGAACCTGTATGCCGCCATCGACCTGGGCAGCAACAGCTTTCACATGCTGGTGGCGCGGCGCGATCATGGTGAGTTGCAGGTCATCGACCGCATCAAGGATATGGTGCGATTGGGGGGCGGCATCGACGACGACGGGCAGCTTAACCCGGACACACGCCACCGCGCCCTGGCCTGCCTGGCCCGCTTCGGCCAACGCATTGCGGCCATTCCCGAAACCCAGGTTCGAGCGGTAGGCACCGAAGCCTTCAGACAGCTCCACAATCCCGCCGCCTTTCTGGTCGTGGCAGAGACCGCGCTGGGCTGCTCGATCGATATCATCGGTGGCCGCGAAGAAGCCCGCCTGGTCTACCTGGGCGTCAGCCAGGCGACCTCGCATAGCGATCGCCGCCTGGTCATCGATATCGGCGGAGGCTCGACCGAACTGGTCATCGGTGAATCGCTGGAGCCGCTGTTGACCGAAAGCATCCCGGTCGGCTGCGTGTCGATGACGCGAAAGGTCTTTCCCGACGGTCGACTCGAACCGGAAACATGGCGGCAGGCAGTACAGACCGTGCAGGACGAACTTCTCGAACTGGGCAGCGAGGTGCAACAACTCGGTTGGCAACAGGCCGTCGGCAGTTCAGGGTCAATCCGCGCCCTGGAAGCAATGGCAGCAAGTCGAAGAGATGAATCCACCGGGCGCATTTCGCTGGCCGAGGTCGAGTCATTGCGCGAAGCCATGCTGAGATCTGGTCACATCGGGCAACTCGACCTGCCAGGGCTGTCCGAGCGACGGCGTCCCGTGATTGTCGGCGGGGCGATCATCCTGGAGGCGGTCATGCGGCACCTGGGTCTGGAAACACTGGAGGTTTCTCCCCACGCCTTGCGCGAAGGCGTGCTGCATGACCTGCTAGGGCGCCTTTCCCGGCAGGACCCCAGAGCCCGCACGGTCGCGGCCATGGCCAGCCGATACCAGTGCGACCCGGTACAGGCGAGCCGAGTGCGCGACTGGGCCTTGCAGGCCGCCGATCAGGCGGCAGCAGACTGGTTGCTGACAACAGCTCACCTCGAACTGCTGGACTGGGCCTGCCAGCTGCATGAGCTGGGACTCGCCATCTCGCATGACCGGCATCATGTTCATGGTGCCTACGTGATCCAGCACGCCGACATGCCCGGCTTCAGTCGCCAGGAGCAGGAGTTCATGGCCGCCCTGCTCGCCACCCAGAGACAACGCCTCGATCACGATATCGTCGAACGACAGCCGACGCGCCTGCGTGCGCCGCTACGCCGCCTGATTGCCATACTGCGTCTGGCCGTGACCATCTGTCGTTCCCGCCTCGACACTGACGTTCCCGCCTTTGCCCTCGACACCGCGGAGCGAGGGCTCGTGCTGCGACTGCCGATCGGCTGGATCGAGGCGCATCCCCTGTCGGCAAGGGGACTGTCCTACCAGCGGCACCAACTTGAGAAACTGGGACTGAACCTCGAGATAGGCGTCCTGTCCGGCGAAGAGCAAATCGACTCATGAGTTCATGGCATCCCACGGCCTCCGTCGACACGCTGCAACGCCGTGCCGAGCTGGTCGCAAGCATTCGGTCATTCTTCGCCGAGCGCGGCGTCGCCGAAGTCACCACCCCCGTCATCACCAGCAGCGGCGTTACCGATCCAAACATCGACAGTATCGAACTGGCCCACGATTCGGGTTACTTGCGTACATCACCCGAATACTGGCACAAGCGGCTGCTGGCAGCCGGATTCGGCGACCTCTACGAACTGGGGCCCGCCTTTCGCGACGGCGAGAGCGGACGTCTGCACGAGGTCGAATTCACTCTGCTGGAATGGTATCGGCGCGACTGGGGCTGGCGGCAACTCGCCGACGAGGTCGTTGCATTGATTCGCCACTGTCTCGCCCGTGCCGAAGGGCAGCTCCAGGTGCGGTACCTGGCGTGGAAGGATTGTTTCAGGGAAACGCTCGCCGTTGATGGATTGAGCGCCGACGATTTGGAACTGCGTCGGCTCGCCGATGACGCACCGCCCGATTGCAGCCGCGACATGCTGCTCGATTTCCTGTTCGCAACTCGGATCCAGTCTGCATTCCCGCAAGACAGCATCACCGTCGTTCACGACTATCCTGCCTCACAAGCCGCACTGGCCCGGCTCAAACCCGGCGAGCCGGACGTGGCTGAACGTTTCGAGGTCTTTTGGGGAACGCTGGAACTGGCCAACGGCTACCAGGAATTGCAGGATGTGCGCGAACAATCCGCCCGGTTCGAACGAGACAACCGCATCCGGGCAGGACTACATCGGCGCGAAATGCCCGTCGATCACGCCCTCGTTGCCGCACTTCAATCGGGGCTGCCCGACTGTTCCGGCGTGGCGCTGGGCGTGGATCGCCTGCTGATGGCAGCACTTGGCGCTTCGAACATTACCGAAGTGATGTCGTTTCGACCGGGCTATCGGCAGTCAACGACCACCGGCTAAAGCCAGTGGACGGCCCAAGGCCGGATCGATCGGCCATTCGGCCGATGCTTTAAAAAGCACCAATTCACAAGCACCAATGTACAAACAAATCCCAATGATCAAATGCCAATTTTCAAAGCGCGATGGCAGCACGTCTGATGACGGGCTGCGTCCCCAAAGCCGGTACAGCTTGGACCGGCATGGCGACGGTACGCCGGCACCGGCCATGCGCACCGGACCCATAATTTGGCAACACGCCCGTTTCGAACATTGAAAGTTCGGTCATTCGAATTTGTTTGTACATTGGTGCTTGGTGCTTGGAATTTCGGATTTCAGCAGGTCAACCATCGCCTGAAGGCGAGGGTTTTGCGGATCCCATATCAGGGACTATAAACAGGCCGTGAGCTCCGTCGGGCAGCCGCTCGGCAATGCGTTCGGCAAAGCGTTGCCAGGCCAGGCCTGCCCGCTCCGATACCGCCAACCTGTTGGGATAGATCAGTCGCCGAACCGCTTCAACCGGTATGTCGAGCTGTTCCTCTTCTGCAGAGACCAGCACAAGCGTGTCATAATCCGACATGTGGGGTTCGGCCATTGTCGCCAGAAGGCCGTCGGGGATGTCGTCATGCAGTGCGTGGTCCGGCGCAGAACGCACGCCCAGCAGGTACCCGTGACGCCAGTTTCCGTCGACCAGCTCGACTCTTACCAGGCTGAGCGGCCGGCCACGGGCCAGCAGCCGTCCCCCTTGAGGTGGCCCGTTTGCACGGCGAGCGGACACGAAGACGCGCCCGGCCTCACCCCCGGGTGCCATATACAGCAGCTCTTCTACCGGGCTGAGCCAGAGCGGCTCCAGCACATGCCGTGCAGGCCAGGCGAGCAGCGCGGCGATCAGGACAAGGAGAACAAGGCCGGCGGAGAACTTGCGCAGCACGGCCTTAACAAAAGCTGGCATCATGGGTGAAAATATAGCACGATAGCATCAGAATCCTTATCGCCCGGCTCCGGCAGGGGGCACGTCAGGGAGCGGCAAGGGCGCTGGTTACAGGAATACACTGCCGGAGCGAGCATGCAAGACGCGATCAAGGTGCGGCCCGCCCGTACCACCGAAATTGCGACACTGGCCAAACTGGTCGAGACTCGTCTGCCCGATATGATGTCGGGCAGCAACTGGACCGACAATATCGAGGCGCGCCTGGCCAGCCTGGTTCCCGACCAGGCATTGCTGGTGGCAACGCGCGGCGCCCGTCTGGCCGGCATGATTGCACTCGACATTGATCTCCACCGTATCGTCGCATGTTACCTGGATCCAGAGAATGCCTCGCCCAACACACCCAAGGAGTTGTTCCGGAACGTCGAAAGGGTCGCCCTGATTTTTGGCATCCGAATCCTTTACGGCGTCGCCCGCCGCCGCGTTTCGGGGTTCATGAAATCACTGGGTTACGAAATCACACCGGGCACCCACCCCGAAGCGGAGACGGTCGAAATCAGCAAGAACCTGCTGGCGGACGCCGACGAAGAGTTGACCCGGCTCATCAAGCACTGCGATCAACTCGGAATCCCGGAAAACTACGGCACTACTCACCGCATGCCCCTGGTCCGGGATGCCAGCGAGCTGGTCGAAGCCGGACGTGACATCTTCAACCGGGACCAGCGCCTGATGCCGCCTGCCGCCGACGCATGGGCCAGAATGAAGGTGGCGGCGGCCAACGCCGGCATCGATCTCCAACTGGTCTCGGCCTACCGCAGCATTGGCTACCAGACCAACATCCTCCAGAAAAAGCTTGGCGAAGGCCAATCGCTCAAGCGCATCCTGCGGGTTTCGGCACCACCGGGATACAGTGAACACCACAGCGGTCGCGCCATCGACCTGACCACTCACGGCTGCAAGCCGCTGGAAGAGGATTTCGCCAAGACCCGGGCCTACGACTGGCTGCGAGCCAACGCCCGCTTTTTCGGTTTCCGCGAGTCCTATCCCAAGAACAACCGTCACCAGCTGGCCTGGGAGCCCTGGCACTGGTACTACTTCAAGACCTGATTCGCTGCCAGGCATCCAGCGCGTCTCGTCGCGACTGCTTCAGATCCACGAGTGGCATCGGGTAGTCATACTGCCTGGACTCGCTCTGGGCGATCGGCTGATGGATCTGCCTGCCCTTTCTGCCTGCCAGTTCGGGACACCAGCGCCGCACGTAGCGTCCGTCCGGATCGAACTTCTCGCCCTGCAGCACCGGATTGAACACGCGGAAGTAAGGCGCTGCATCGGCACCGCATCCGGCCGTCCACTGCCACCCCTGCGTGTTATTGGCCAGGTCGGCGTCGACCAGCGTTTCCCAGAACCAGCGCGCGCCTTCCTGCCAGGGAATGAGCAGATTCTTGGTCAGAAACGAGGCCACGATCATGCGCACCCGGTTGTGCATCCAGCCGGTGGCCCAGAGTTCACGCATCCCGGCGTCGACCATGGGAATACCGGTCCGGCCTTGCTGCCAGGCTTCGAGATCGGCGGCATAGTCGGCCCGCTTGCGCCAGGGGAAAGCCTCGAATGCCGGATTGAGCGGCTGATCGGGCAGGTACGGGTAATGAAACAACAGGTGGGAGGAAAACTCTCGCCAGGCGATCTCACGAAGAAAGGACCACCGCCCCTTGCCCGAAGGCAATTCGCCAACCTCGTCCAGCGCCCGTGCGACCTGGCCCGGCGAGATTTCGCCGAAATGCAGGTGTGGAGACAATCGGGAGGTGCCTTCCTGGTCGGGACGGTCCCGGGCAACTTCGTAGTCGACGACCGTGCATTCGACAAAACGCTCCAGGCGCCGCCTGGCACCCAACTCACCCGGTGCCCAGTCATCGGTGAAACCGTCGGCCCAGCCCAGACGAGGCAGCAGATCGAGGTCATCCAGGGTGAGACTGGCCGGCCAGCGATTCGGAGCAGCCAGTTGCCGCGGCTCCGGGCAGGCAACCGGAGCCGTCCAGCGCTTCTGCATCTGCTTCCAGAACGGTGTGAAAACGCGATAGGGAGTTCCATCGTTCTTGCGTAGCTGCCAGGGCTCGAACAGCAGACTGCCGTTGCAACTCTCGACCGTCAGCCCATCTTCGCCCAGCGCCTGCTTGATGACGCGATCGCGCTCGACCAGCGCCGGCTCGTAGACCCGGTTCCAGTAGACCGCATCGGCGCCACAGGCGTTACCAATACGACGCAGCGATTCCAGGGCGTCGCCGCGGGCGAGTACCAGCCGACTGCCGCGATCACGCAGCCGCTGGTCCAGTTCGGCCAGCGAGTGGTGCAGCCACCAGCGGCTGGCGGCCCCGGCGGACCAGTGTCCCTCGGCAGCGGCATCGTCGATGAATACGGGAACGATGCGATCATGGTCGCAACGCGCCCGATCCAGAGCGGGATGATCAGCCAGGCGCAGATCGCGCCTGAACCAGACAATGGCAGTGCTAAGCATTACTTCATGGTGGCAGGCAAGGCGTCAAGAGACCATCAATTCTCCCAACCACGGGCTTCCAGGCCTTTTCCGACCCCGGCCGTGGGGGCACCACCCGCTACAGACCGGCGGGGCACTTCAAGGCAGCTCCACCCCCGTTTCGAACATTGATATTTCGGTCATTCGAATTTGTTTCGGATTTGGTGCTTG
>SKZJ01000305.1 GCA_007127425.1 Wenzhouxiangella sp. | reverse complement strand
GGGCCCGAGGAGGCCAGGCCAAGCACCACGCAGTCTTCGTCGATGCCCGAGCCGTCGATCAGCGCCGAGCGCTCGACCGCGCCAACGGTGAAACCGGCCAGGTCGTACTCTCCCGGGCCGTACATGCCCGGCATCTCAGCCGTCTCGCCGCCGATCAGGGCGCAGTTGGCCTGGCGGCAGCCTTCAGCAATGCCGGCGACCACGTCGGCAGCCGCATCGACCTCGAGCTTGCCGCAGGCGAAGTAGTCGAGAAAGAACAGCGGCTCGGCGCCGCACACCAGGATGTCGTTGACGCACATGGCGACCAGGTCGATACCGATGGTGTCGTGCTTGTCCATCTGGCGCGCCAGCAGCAGCTTGGTGCCGACGCCGTCGGTGCCAGAGACCAGCACCGGATCATCAAATCGTTCGCCGAGGTGAAACAGCCCGCCGAAACCACCCAGCCCGCCCAGCACCTCGGGACGGGTAGCCCTGGCGACCAGGGGCTTGATGCGATCGACCAGCGCATTGCCGGCATCGATATCGACACCGGCATCGCGGTAGCTGAGGCCGGGAGACTTGGGCTTGGACATGGTTGGGGGGAAGCGGTTGGTGTAGTGCGATTTTACTGGAATGGGGTGGCCGGTGTCGGGCGCAAGACGTGAAACGTAAAAACGTAAAACGAAAAACGGGGGTTTGATCGGAGGCTTCGGTTTGGTTTGGTGGCCAATGGCGGGGGCTTGCTGTTGGCCACCGCCGTCAGATCCGAAGGCGGCGCGGGTTCCCCCGTTTCACGTTCTACGTTTTTCGTTTCCAGCGGTGCGGTCCCCGCAGTGGGCGGGCGAAATCGAGGTGCAGTGAGAGCCCGCTGCGGGTTGCTGCGTATGGTATCTTTCTCGAACTTATGACCCGCTCTCTCTCAAACCTGTCCGTACTGTTCGCACTGGCTCTGGTCCTCATGGTGCCGGCAGCGATGGCGCGTGACCTTTACGTGGGCGAGGCGGTGCTGGCCGAGGGCGGAAGAATCGACAACCAGGCGCTGCTGCGGTCGCTCGACGAGGTGCTGGTGCGCCTGACCGGACAGGTGGAACAATCGCCGGTCGAAAGCTTCGGTTTGGGCCCTGCCGACGTGAATAGCCTGATTCAGACGCGGCACACCGTGCGCCGCGAGCGACTGGACGAAGACGGCGAGACGGTTTCGGAACTGCGTGCCCGCGTCGAGTTCGACGAACCGGCGATCAACCGGTTGCTGCGCGAGCATCGCGTTCCGCGGTGGGGGCGCGAGCGTCCGGCGATTCTTTTGTGGCTGGCGGTTGACGATGAGGACGGTGTGTCCTTCGCCGACGACCCCTGGCTGGAATCGGTGGTTGCCGAGCACGCTCGACGACTGGGCCTGGATATCATCTACCCGCTGGGTGATGCACTGGATATGGCCGAGGTGACGCTGCCCGACATTCGCGGCGGCTTTCTTGATTCGTCGGTTGCGGCCGCGGAGCGCTACGGCGCCGGCGTGATCGCGATGCTCGATCTTCGCGTTGAGAGTGGCCTGACCGACCCGATCTGGTCGGCGCGCTGGTCCTGGCGGGTAGGCGGCAGCGATGGTGGATTGCAACATACCGGGATGTACCGCGACATGCTGGTACGCCGTGGCATGGAACGCCTGGCGTCGACCATGGCCGGCCGTTACGCCATCCGGGATGCCGAAGGCGAAGGACGCGTTCGTCGCGTGTTGGTCGAGGGAATCATCGACGATGTGCAGTTCGCCGAGGTGCAGTCGTACCTGGACAATCTGGGCATCGTCGACGACGTGCGCATCGTTGCGGCCAGGGAGCGGAGCCTGGAGTTCGAACTGAACTTGAACGGCGACGGGCTCGAGCAGTTTTTTGAGATGGGAGGTCTGCTGGTCCCTGCCGGGCCGGCAGTCGGGGATGTGTTGCACTACCGGTTGCGTCGTTGAATCTGAGTTTCCTGCCCAATCTGCTGACCGTCGGCCGCATGATCGTGGTGCCTCCGCTCGTGTGGCTGCTGCTGGTCGAGCAATACCAGTGGGCACTGGCGCTGGCGATATTCGCCGGGGTATCCGACCTGCTCGACGGCTGGCTGGCGCGCCGCTTCGGTTGGCAGAGCCGCTTCGGCAGCTTTGCCGACCCGCTGGCCGACAAGCTGTTGATGATGGCCGCCTACCTCACACTGGGGTGGCTGGGCGAACTGCCCTTGTGGCTGATCGGGCTGGTCGTCTTTCGTGACCTGGTCATTGTCGGCGGCGGCATGATCTATCACGTTCGCTTCGAGAAGGTGGTGGCCGAGCCGACCCAGTTGTCGCGTTTCAACACCTTTTGCCAGGTGTTTTTGATGTGGTTCGTGCTGGTGCGCCTGGCCGGGGTGCCGTTTCCGCCCGAGGCACAGATCGGCCTGGTCTGGCTGGTCGGATTCATGGCGGTCGTCACCCTGATCCAGTATGTCTGGATCTGGAGCATGCGCGCAGCACGGATCAGCCGGCAGCGTCGGCCCTCCGGTAACGATCACTCCTGAAGGGCCCAACAGCATGTCGCGTGCCCAGATGCCGCTTGCGCTCAAGCCGCCGCGCCGGCCCCGGTTCGACAACTTCGTGGCCGGCGACAACGGTGCCCTGGTCGCGACCCTGAAAAGCGGCCTGGAGCCGGGTCAGTGGTACTTTCTCGCAGGCCCGTCGGGCAGTGGGCGCAGTCATCTGCTGTCGGCAGTGTTTGTCGATCGCTCCCGGCATGCATCGGCCCAGTTCATCGCTCTGGCGGATCGCCGACAGTGGGCCCTGCTCGAGCAGGCCGATGCGGAGTGGATCGTGATCGATGATATCGATCACCTGGCTGGCGACGGCGCGGGTGAGCTCGCGCTGTTCAATGCCCTCAACCGTTGGCGAGCCGAACGGACCGGCGTGGTGATGAGTGGCCACGGCAGGGATCGTTTCGAGCTGCCCGACTTGCGCTCCCGTCTGGGGCAGGCGACGCGCCTCACCCTCAATCCGCTTGAAGAGCGTGACCTGGCCGACTTGATCATCCGTCTGGCCGCAGAGCACGAGGTGCCGCTCGGGCGAGGCGTGGTGGATTACCTGCTCAGTCGCACGACCCGGAACGCCGGGCAGTTGGCCCGGCTGGTCAACCACCTCGCCGACCGGGCCCTCTCGGAGCGGCGCACGTTATCGATTCCCCTGGTGCGCGAACGGCTGGACGCGGGCAGCTGATCGGACATGGTCTGGCTTAGTAACTGCTCTGGTGGACGCCGCGAATGGCGCGCCCCGACGGGTCGGCGACCTGGCTGAACCCCTCGTCCCAGGCCAGGGCCTCGGGCGTGGAGCAGGCGATCGACGGACCGGATGGAACCGTGGCGGCTGCCGCCGGCGACGGAAAGTGGCGTTCGAAAATACGGCGGTAGAGGTATTGTTCCTTGGTGGCCGGCGGGTTGAAGGGGAAGCGCTGTTCGGCCTCAAGCAGTTCGCGGTCGCTGACCTCGCGGTCGGCATGGGCTTTCAGGGTATCGATCCAGCCGTAGCCGACGCCGTCGGAAAACTGCTCCTTCTGTCGCCACAGGATCTCGTCGGGCACCAGGCCGGTGCCCGATTCCCGAAGTAGGGCCTTTTCCGGGCGGCTCGGGCCGGCCATCTTGGCACTCGGATCCATGGCCATGGCGACATCAAGGAACTCGAGGTCCAGGAAAGGCACACGCGCCTCGACACCCCAGGCGGCCATGGACTTGTTCGCCCGAAGGCAATCGTAGAGATGCAGCTGATCGAGCTTGCGCACGGTCTCGTCGTGAAAGGCGCGGGCGTTCGGCGCCTTGTGGAAGTAGAGGTAGCCGCCGAAGATCTCGTCCGCACCCTCTCCGGAAAGCACCATCTTGATGCCCATCGCCTTGATGCGTCGCGCCAGCAGGAACATCGGCGTGGAAGCACGCACGGTGGTTACATCGAAGGTCTCGATGTGGGCAATGACGTCGTCGAGTGCGTCGAGCCCTTCCTGGATGGTGTAGTGGAACTCGTGGTGCAGGGTGCCGATGGCCTCGGCGGCAACACGGGCGGCGGCGAGGTCCGGTGACTCCTCGAGCCCAATGGCGAAGGAATGCAGGCGCGGCCACCAGGCCGCTTCCTGGTCGTCGCTCTCGATCCGGCGGTCGGCGAATCGCTGCGCGATGGCGGCGATCAGCGAGGAGTCCAGCCCGCCGGAAAGCAGGACGCCGTAGGGCACGTCGCACATCATTTGCCGGTGGACCGCGTCTTCCAGCGCCAGGCGCAGGCGGCCGGTGTCAGCCGGGTCGGTCGCCCGTTCGAAGGCGCGCCAGCTCGGCTGGTACCAGCGCCGAATCTCGCCGTTGCTAGAGTCGAGCAGGTGGCCGGGAGGAAAGGCGCGCACCTGCGCGCAGCGCGGCTCGATCGCCTTCATCTCCGAGGCGACCCACAGCATGCCCTGCTCATCGCGGCCGTAGTAAAGCGGCATGACCCCGATGGGGTCGCGCGCCACGAGATAGTGCCCGGTCTGCTCGTCGAACAGCACGAAGGCGAAAATGCCATTGAGGCGGTGCAGGAATTCGCTGCCATGCTGGCGGTAAAGCGCCAGGATCACTTCGCAGTCGGAGCCGGTGCGGAATTCGTAGTCTGAGCACTCCGAGCGAAGTTCACGGTGATTGTAGATCTCACCGTTGACGCCCAGGGCCTGTTGCCCGTCCGGGCTGATCAGCGGCTGGGCGCCGGAGTCGATGTCGACGATGGCAAGGCGCTCGTGGACGATGATGGCACGGTCATTGACATAAATACCGCTCCAGTCCGGCCCGCGATGGCGCTGGCGACGCGAGGCCTCCAATGCAATTCCCCGCAGGCCGCGCTGGCCTGCGGGGATATCGAATAACCCGAGTATGGAACACATGGCCGGTCAGTCGCGTAATCTCATCAGGCTGTTGATCTCGATGCCGCCCGGCTTGAGGTGGACGGAAAACTCGGAGTAATCGTAGACCTCTCCGAAGGCGGCAAAGGCGTCCTCACCGTAGGGCATCTCAACGTCGGCATCCATCTCCTCAAGCTGGGCGCGGGTCTGGGCCATCATGTTCTGCATGATCTCGCCGTAAGCGGCGAAGTCCATGCCGAATTGCAGGACGGCGGAGTCGGCCCGACCGGGCTCGAGCAGTCCGGACAGCCGGTCCTTCTGCTCCTCGCCGAGTGCCAGGCCGATGCTGTTTTCGCCCATGGCGACCCAGGCGCTCACTCCGGGCATGTTCGGGATCATTCCGGCGGGCAGGGGCTGGGGGTCGCCGCCCGGGCGAAGTCCCAACTCGGCCAACTCCGGAGAAAACATCTGGGCCATGCCGACAATCATCTGCGGGTTGCGCATGAACACGGCCAGCGAGGCGGAGGCGTCGGTGACATTCATCATTTCGCCGAACTGAACGTCGTCGACGTTGATGCGCATGCCCTGCAGGTTGGTGACCATCGGCGGAATCGGCCGATTGACACCGAGTTGCCATTCGGCGGCATTGTCGCGGATATTTGCGAAAAGCTGGCATTGCGGCGGGTTGTCGACCCAGCCCGAAACCGTCTCGCGGGCGAAGTCGCGAGCGGCGACGAGATTGAAGGCGATGCCGCCACTGAATATGGCTGATGGGTCGCCCTCGAGGCGGACAGGGGAGTCGGCGATAGCGGCCAGGCGTTCGCCAAGGCTCCGTTCGGTCTCGATGCGCATGGTGGTGCCGATCTCGTTGCCGGAGAGATGTTGATACCCCATCGACAGGCGGGGGAATCGGTCGACCAGGGCGCCCAGTTCTTCGGCACAGGACGGATCCGCGAGCAGGTTTTGCATGCCCGCGGCCAGGCGAGCGGGTGCGGCCAGTTCGTCCTCATCGTCGAGGAGACGTTCGAGCAGCAGCGAGAATTCGAGGTAGCCGCTGGTCTGCGGCATGTAATCACGCTCGCGATTGAATTGTGCGAGGTGGTCGGGATTGTAAGCCTGGGCTGGACGGTCGAGATCGGCCACGCGTCGCAGGAAACTCATGTCGTCGGGGACGAGGGCGGCGCTCAGGAACTGGTCGTCGTAGTGCAGCGCCAGGCCGAACTCGCCAAGGTCGATCCACAGGACCTCCTCGTCGCCGATACCGCGCCAGGGAAGTTCCGTTCCGGCGTTTTCGGCAACTCTTTCGAGGGTGGCCGAGAGTGCTTCGGCGTCTGACAGCTGCCAGTGAATGGCCGGGTACAGCGACAGGCCATGGATGGCCCAAAGTCCGTTGCCGTGCAGGCCGCGTGTCTCGAAGGATTCGCGTCCGTCGATTTCCATCAGTTCGCGCAGCAGTGCCGAGAGCAGGGGGTCGTCGATTTCCTCGGCCATGGCCTCGTACTGTTGGCGGTTGGCGGCCATCATCGGTTCCGCGGTGGCCCAGAGGTTATTGCTCAACTCCTCGGGTAACGGTTCGAGATTGGCGACAAGAAACGCGCTGTCGGCATCGATGCGGTCGAACAGGCCGCTCTTCACGCCTTCGTCGACCTGCGGCACGCTGACGGAGGGTTGGTCGTCGTCACGGCCGCAGCCGGTGGCGAGCAGCGCGGCCATGGCGATGGCAAGGGCAATCCGTTTCATCTGGAACTCTCCATACGTTCAGTTGATGGTATTAGTGTTATACAACACCAACACACTTGTCAAGTATCGGGAAGCGCAAGGCGCGAGCGCTTGGTCATCCGGCGACTTGAAAGTTTACCCCAGCGCCTTGACCCCCGAAATCAGCGTCTGGGCCACTTTCTGGGCATCGCCGTAGAGCATGCGGGTGTTGTCCTCGAAGAACAGCAGGTTCTCGATGCCGGAAAAGCCGGTGCCCTGGCCGCGCTTGATGACGATGCAGTTCTTGGCCTTGTCGACGTCGAGGATGGGCATGCCGTAAATCGGGCTGGAGGTGTCCTTGCGCGCGGCCGGGTTGACCACGTCGTTGGCGCCGATGACCAGGGCGACATCGGTACTCGGGAACTGCGCGTTGATGTCCTCGAGGTCGAAGATCATATCGTAGGGCACGCCGGCCTCGGCCAGCAGTACGTTCATGTGGCCGGGCATGCGGCCTGCCACCGGATGAATGGCAAAGCTCACCTTCACCCCTCGTTCGCGCAGCAGTTCGGTCAGTTCCCAGATCTTGTGCTGGGCCTGGGCGACGGCCATGCCGTAGCCGGGTACGATGATGACCTTGTCGGCGTAAGCCATCTGGATGGCGGCATCGGTGCCGTCGATGGATTTCATTTCACCGGAGGCGGACACCCCGGCGCTATCCTCATCGGCCTTGCCGAAGCCGGAGAACAGCACGTTGGTCAGCGGCCGGTTCATGGCCTTGGCCATGAGTTGTGTCAGTACGGTGCCGGCCGCGCCGACCACGATACCGGCAATCATCAGGGCCGGAATCTCGAGGACGTAACCCTTGAAGCCGACCGCGATGCCGGTCAGTGCGTTGTACAGGGAAATCACCACCGGCATGTCGGCACCGCCGATAGGGATTGTGACCAGGATGCCGGACAACAGGGCGAAAGCGAAGAACAACAGCAGCAGGGTCGGGGTCGGACCGTCGATGAAAATCCAGACGCCCAGAACCAGTGTGGCCGCGAAGACCACCAGATTGAGCAATTGCTGACCGGGGAAGCGCCAGGTCTTGCGCATCCAGCCCTGAAGCTTGGCAAAGGCGATCATCGAGCCGGAGAAGGCGATCGAGCCTATGATGGCGCCGAAGGCGGCAATCAGCAGTGTTGTCGGCACCATGCTGGCCTGGCCCGAATGCACCTTGAGCAGTTCGACCGCTGCAATGGCCGCCGCCGAGCCGCCGCCCATGCCGTTGTAGAGCGCGATCATCTGCGGCATATCGGTCATGGCAACGATTCGTGCCCACCACCAGGCCACGGCCGAGGCCGAAACCAGGGCGACGATCATGAGAATGTAGTTGCCCTCGACCTTGGGATGGAAGAAGGTCACCACTATGGCCAGCAACATGGCGACACCCGCCCAGATCATGCCGGCGCGTGCGGTGACCGGCGAGCTCATGCCCTTGAGGCCGTAGATGAACAGGACCGCGGCAGCGAAGTAGGCCGCGGGTACGATGAAGTCCAGTCCAGGGATCATGGCTTATTCCTTTTTGTTCTTGTCGGAGGACTTGAACATCTCGAGCATGCGCTCGGTGACCACGTAGCCACCGACTGCGTTGCCGGCGCCGAGAAACACGGCGATGAAGCCGACGATGATCTCGGTGGTGGTATCGGCCATGCCGAGCACGACCATGCCGCCGACGACCACGATGCCGTGAATGAAGTTCGATCCCGACATCAGCGGCGTGTGCAGAATGGCCGGCACCCGACGGATCACCTCGATCCCGGTAAATGCCGCCAGCATGAAAATATAGAGTGCGATCCAGCCTTCCATGACTACTCCATAGTGCAGATTGATTGGCACCGCAGATGAATGCGGATCAAGAGATTGAACCACAGAGCACACAGAG
>SKZJ01000294.1 GCA_007127425.1 Wenzhouxiangella sp. | reverse complement strand
CAGGCCCTGGACGAGGCGCTGGAACGCTTCGACTGGATCGACCACGAACGCCTGTTTCTCACCGGCGGCAGTCATGGCGGCTTCCTGACCAACTGGATCACCACGCAGACCGACCGTTTCACGGCCGCGGTCACCCAGCGCAGCGTGTCGAACTGGATCTCGGAGGCCGGCACCCAGGCCTACGTGCCGGCGATGATGAACGTTGAGTTCGGCGGGACCATCTGGGAGAACTACGACTACTACTGGGGCCGCTCGCCGCTGAAGTATGCCGACCAGGTCACCACGCCGACGCTGATCATCCACTCCACCGACGACCAGATCACACCCATCGGCCAGGGCCAGGAGTGGTTCTATGCCCTCATCAACAACGATGTCGACACCGAGCTGGCCGTCTTTGAAGGCGAAGGCCACGGTCTTTCGCGGGTCGGAACGCCGGTCAACCTGGTCAAGCGGCTGGAGCTGATCCTTGAATGGTTCGAACGTCATGCCCCCTGATTCCTCGAACGACGACACGTTCTTGCAGGCCGCCATTGGCGAGGCCCGGCAGGGGCTGGCGGAGGGCGGCATTCCCATCGGCTCGATCCTGGTCCACGACGGCCACATCATCGGCCGCGGCCACAATCGCCGGGTGCAGTCCGGCAGCGTGGTATTGCACGCGGAAATGGACGCCCTGGAAAACGCCGGCCGCCAGCCCGCCGCTGTCTATCGCCAGTGCACGCTCTACACCACGCTCTCGCCCTGCCCCATGTGTAGCGGCGCCATCCTGCTCTACGGCATACCGAGAGTGGTGATCGGCGAAAATCGCAGCTTTCTCGGCGACGAAGCGTTGTTGACCGCTCGCGGCGTGGCCGTATCGGTAGTCTATGACGCCGTGTGTGTATCACTGATGCGCGAGTTCACTGCCCGCTCGCCGGAACTGTGGAACGAGGATATCGGCATCGAGCCTTGAACCTCAGGTTTGTAATGACCTGCACAATCACGCGGCCAATGCGTGAAGCGCACCGGCCGGCGTTTGCCAGCACCGGCGTCTGGCATTACTATCGACCTGATATGACTGGGTAACCTTAGAAACAAGGGGGTGTTGACGGAGCAGGCTGATGGACAAGTCGGATACAGCACCGTGCCGCTATCACCAGCGCAATCCGGGCAAGTGGCATTGCCGGGATTGCGATCTGGCGCTGTGCGGTGATTGCAAGCCCATGGCCGACCGCCTGCCCGACGATGTACCGTGTCCGCTATGCCGCACGCCCATGGCCGACCTCGATGCCGGCCCTCCCTTCTGGCAGCACTGGCGCGAGATCCTTCGCTACGGACTCGAGCGCACGGTGCTGATCTTCATCGGCGTGATTGGGCTGGTGCAGTTAATCACCCCGGCCGGCCTGACCACCCTGCTGGCCGGCCTGCCGGTACTGATCCTCTTCCTCTACTACATGGCTGTCATCATCGACCGCAGCGCCTGCGGTTCCATCAGCCCGCCGGTCATGGCCGAACTGACCGACCGGACACGCATCGACGCCAGGATGGAGTGGGTCAAGGCCGGACTCGTCTACGCGTTGGCCCTGCTCGCTGCCGGATTGATCGGCTCGCCGCTGGTGCTGGGGATGGTCGTGCTGCTCGCGGCCATGGCGTTTCCCGCCAGCGTGATGGCCGTTACCATCGACGAGCAATACAGGGCCGCTTTTGACTATCGTCGGCTCACCACCATTGCCAGGCGGCTGGGTATGGACTACAACCTGCTGGCTGCCGCCACGCTCGCGGTCGCCGCCATCCCGGTGCTGGTGTTTTACCTGCCCGGACTCATCCTCCCGACCTTTATCCATGCCACCCTGCTCACCCTGGTTTACGGCTGGGCGGGCCTGTCACTGTCGCATGCCATCGCCGGCGTGCTGTATCAGTACCGCCGCAAGCTGGAGTTCGGCGCAGGCATGGATCCGATCGATCGTCCGCTGCCTCCCAAGCCGGCCGTGTACGAACCCGTCCAGGCGCTGGCCGATGCCCGCGTGCAAATGGCCGAAGACCAGCTCGACCATGCCCGGGTCACCATCGGTGAGGCCATGACGCGCTACCCGCGCAACCGTGAGCTCAACCGGCGCTTCGAGGAATTGCTGGCGGCCAACGGCCAGATCAGTGCCCTGAAAAACCATGTCGAGCGCGTGCTGCATCGCAAGGTGTCCGACGGCGATGTCACCGGTGCGGTCGATCACTGGCTGCACCATCGTGACTCACTCGAAGGTTGGGAGCCCAAGATCAGTGCCACCCGCCACCGGATGGCAATGGAACTGGAAAAGCGTGGCGACCCCCGCACGGCCGTGCGCTTGCTGCTGGCCCTGCCCAAGATGGATCCGCGCTACGGCCGGTTGCCCGAAGCCTGCCTCGATGCCGCTCGAATGCTCGAGGAACATTTCGCCGACCACGCCAAGGCCGAGCCTCTGCGTAAATTCGTGCAGACGCGCTATCCCGGGCGCGCGGCCAGCTGGTACGAGAAATACCAGCTCGTCGACAAGAACCTGCAGGAGCACACGAAACCCATCGGCTAGTCGGCTGATGGTTCGAAGCACCAAATCACAAGCACCAATTTTCAAACAAATCCAAATGATCGAAATTCCAATTCTCCAAACCGCTATGGCAGCCCATCTGACGAAGGGCCGCACCCTCAAGGCCGGTGGCGCCTGGAGATTAACGGGAGGCGTGAAGGCCTAAGGCCGCTGCGCATCAGCCAATACCAGACCGGAGCCGATGCGTTCCGCTCGCGCTCCACGCTTCTTACAAAAGCAACCCGGTTTCAATCATTGAAAATTCGGTCATTCGAATTTGTTTGTACATTGGTGCTTGGTGCTTGTGATTTTCCAGCCATGGCGAGGGGTTTGCGGTTTGGTTCTGAATCAGGTCGTAGCAAATGCCTGGCGGGTGAAGTTGACCGGGTCGCCCTGGCTGACCAGTACGTTGTCCTCGATACGAATGCCGCCGAACGGGCGCAATGCATCGATCTGTGCCCAGTCGACGCGGTCGGCGTACTCGCTGGCACGCAAGTCCTCAAGCAGGGACGGGATGAAGTACAGCCCCGGCTCGATGGTAACCACGTTGCCCGGCTCCAGTTCTCGGGTCAGGCGCAGGGCCGGGTGCTGCTCCGGTGCCGGCACCGACTGGCCCTCGGCATCGACCAGGCCGGCGACATCGTGCACCTGGGCGCCGATGAAATGACCCAGGCCATGCGGAAAGAAGCGGCTGGATATGCCGGCCTCGAGCTGGTCTTCCGGCGACATCCTGACGATCCCGGCCTGCTCGAGGATGCCGGCGATGGCCAGGTGGGTGCGCAGGTGCAGGTCGACAAAGGAGACGCCCGCGCGCACTTCGTCGCACAACTGACGCTGGGCGCGATCGACCGCCTCGATCAGGGCGGCGAATTCGACATTGTCCTCTCCGGTCCAGGTGCGGGTGATATCAGCCGCATAACCGAAAGCATCGGCGCCTGCGTCGAGTAGAAAGCTCAGCGACTGCTTAGGACGCCGGGGGCTTCGGTGCTGGTAGTGCAGCACGGCGGCATGCTCGTTGACCGCACAGATTGCGTTGTAAGGCAGCTGATCCTGGTCCTGGCCAACCGCGGCGATATAGGCCAGGTGGATCTCCAGCTCGCTGCCGCCGTCGCGAAACGCCCGGGCAGCGGCCATGTGGCCGGCCACCGCGCGCTGGTTGGCGCGGGCAAGGCACTCACGCTCCCAGGCGGTCTTGCGGGTGCGCGCCTCATCAAGTCGCCACATCAGCTCCGGCGCATTGAGGTCGGCGCCGTCGAGCAAGTGGCCCACGGCACGCTCGTCGCCGATGACCGCGAGTGCACGTTGCTCGGCGAAGCGCTCGTGCCAGCCTTCGGGCCCAGTCACGATCTCGACATCCAGGCTGTCGGCCCACCACGAGGCCGGGCCGTCGGGCGGCAGGTGCCAGAAATCATCCGGCTGGCAGTACCATAACCGCGGTTTCTGGCCGGGCCGCAGTTCCAGCAGGCAATCGGGCGTGAAGGGCTCGGGCACCCAGGACACGAACGGGGCATGGCCACGGAATGGCGGATGCTGGTCGTCGAACAGTCGGTTCTCGGGCCGACCGGAGTGGATCAGCAGGCCGTCGTAGCCCAGCTCGGTGAGTATTTCGTCGATTTCCTCGCGCCGATGCTCGATGTGACGGGCATACAGCAGGGCATCGGGATTGGGCATGGGGAATTCCTGATCGGTTAGACTTGTGAGTTACCCCTTGATTGTAGCGCGCTGGCGCAAATCTTTGCCTGATGACGATTCGAATCCACAATACACTGACCCGCCGCAAGGAAGACTTCGAGCCGCTCGACCCGGAGCGCGTCACGGTCTACGCCTGCGGGCCGACGGTCTACAACTACGCCCATATCGGCAATGCCCGACCGGCGGTGATTTTCGACCTGCTCCACCGCATTCTGGCGCGCCGCTACCCGAAGGTCGTCTACGCACGCAACATCACCGACGTCGACGACAAGATCAACGCGGCCGCGGCCGAGCAAGGCGTGGACATCGACGTGATCACGAAACGCTTTGCCGCGATCTACCACGAAGACATGGCCGCACTCGGGGTGGCGCGGCCGACGGTGGAACCGCGTGCCACCGATCACCTCGGCGACATCATCGCCATGATCGAAAAACTGATCGAGCGCGGCCACGCCTACGCCGCCGAGGGGCATGTGCTGTTCAACGTCGAGAGCTACGAGGACTACGGTGCGCTGTCGAAACGCGACATGCGTGAGCTCATTGCCGGCGCGCGTGTGGACGTCGCACCCTACAAGAAGCATCCCGGCGACTTCGTGCTGTGGAAGCCGTCGACTGAAGACCAACCCGGCTGGGACAGCCCCTGGGGCCGTGGCCGCCCCGGCTGGCATATCGAGTGCTCGGCAATGAGCGCAAAGCACCTCGGCGAGGTCATCGACATCCATGCCGGCGGCCAGGACCTGGTCTTTCCACACCACGAGAACGAGATTGCCCAGAGCCGCTGCGCCCACGGCACCGACACCTTCGCGCGCTACTGGATGCACAACGGTTTCGTCACGGTTGAGAAGCGCAAGATGTCGAAATCGCTGGGCAACACCCTGATCGTGCATGAACTGCTCAAGCACTGGCCCGGAGAAGTACTGCGCTACGTGCTGCTGTCAGCCCACTACCGCCAGCCGCTGGACTGGTCGGAGAAAGCGCTGGAGCAGGCACGCACCACGCTGGACCGGCTCTACGGCCTGCTGCGCGATTTCCCACCGACGGGTGGCGAATCCGCCGATGCCGACGCATCGGTGCTTGCGGCTCTGGAAGACGACCTCAATACGCCGACCGCACTGGCCGAGGTCAACCGTCTGGCCCGCGAACTGGCTGTAGCCGGTGAAGACGAGGCACCGCGGCTGGCCGCGTGCCTGCAGGCTTCCGCGGGGCTGCTCGGGCTGCTGCAACAAGCGCCCGAGGCCTGGTTTGTCAGCCGGCAGGCCGAAGTCGATATCGACGAGCACGAGATCGAGGAGTTGATCCGGCAACGCAACCAGGCACGGGCAGATAAGGATTTCGCCACCGCCGATCGCATTCGCGACGAGTTGGCCGAACGCAGCATCGTGCTCAAGGACGGACCGGAGGGCACTCGCTGGGAGGTAGCCACGCAATGAGCATCGACCAGGCCCAGCGCGAGATCGTCGACGAATTCAGCCTGTTCGACGACTGGATGGACCGCTACCAGTATCTGATCGACCTGGGGCGCAAACTGCCCGACCTGCCCGAAGAGGAAAAGACCGAAGACCGGCTGCTTGACGGCTGCCAATCGCAGGTCTGGCTGATTGCAGAGGGCGATGCCGAGCGGCTGGAGTTTCGGGCCAATTCCGATGCCGCCATCGTCTCGGGCCTGATCGCGCTGATCCTGCGCGTCTACTCGGGTCGCAGCGCCCGGGAGATCATCGACTCCGAGCCCGAATTCGTACGCGAGATCGGCCTGAGCCAGCACCTGTCGCCGACCCGGGCCAACGGACTCAATGCCATGCTCGGCGAGATCCGCCGCCAGGCCGAACTGGCACGAGCGACGGCCGATCGCTGAACGGCATACCGCCCCGGGAAATCCCGGGGCGGATATTACTTACTGCTGAACCTTCAGCGGTTGTCGCGCATCTGCTTCTGCTTCAGCTCCCAGCGTTCCTGGGCATCCAGGCACAGCGTGGCAATGGGACGTGCCTCAAGCCGGGCCAGGCCGATTTCCTCTCCGGTCTCTTCGCAGAAGCCGTAGGTGCCGTCGTCGACACGGGCCAATGCCTGGTTGATCTTGCCCAGCAGCTTGCGATAACGGTCGCGTGTCCTCAGCTCCAGGCTGTTTTCGGTCTCCCGGCTGGCACGCTCGGCTTCGTCGCCGACATCACGCACTTCCCCGCGGAGATTGTTTATCGTCTCCTGCGACTCCTCGATCAGGTCTTCTCGCCATTTGAGCAGTTTCTGGCGGAAGTACTCCACATGCTCCTGGCACATGTATTCCTCGTCTTCGGAGGGCTTGTAGCCTTTCGGCAGTTTCACGCTCTTGTTGGACATTGACTCGCAACCTCTAAGCAGGTTGTTGCAAAACCGCCGATTATATATCCTAGTGGCGACTCAAGGGCAACCCCTGCATGCAAACCGTACTCATTCTGCTCATTCGAGCCTATCGATATGTCCTGTCGCCCTGGATCGGGGGCCAATGCCGTTTCGACCCGACCTGCTCGGTCTACGCCATGCAGGCCATCGAGATGTACGGCGCTGGACGCGGTAGCTGGATGGCCTTCAAGCGCCTGATGCGCTGCCACCCGCTCTGCCACGGCGGCAAGGACCCGGTACCGGGCAACGAGGACCAGCAGGCTTCATGAACCGCTGGCTGATCGCCAATGCTCGCCTGGTCAACGAGGGCCGGGTCATCGAAACCGACATTCGCATCCGACACGGGCGCATCGAGCGGATCGAATCCGGACTCACGACCGGCGCCGGGGAGACGATGATCAATGCGCGCGGACGCTACATCATGCCGGGCATGATCGACGCCCAGGTCCATTTCCGTGAGCCCGGCCTGACCCGCAAGGGCAACATCGCTTCCGAGTCTCGGGCGGCCGTGGCCGGCGGCATCACCAGCTACATGGATATGCCCAACACCTACCCACCGACGACGACCCGCCAGGCACTCGCCATCAAGTTCAGTCGGGCCGCCGGACGCTCAACCGCCAACTACAGCTTCTACATGGGCGCAAGCAACGACAACCTCGACGAGATTCGCGCCATTGCCGCGGACGAGGCCTGCGCCCTCAAGGTCTTCATGGGGGCATCAACCGGCAACATGCTGGTCGACAAGCCCGACATCCTGGCCGGCATTTTCGAGCATTCGCCACTGATGGTGGTCACTCACTGCGAGGACAACCCGACCATCGAGCGCAACATGGCCGCAGCCGTTGCCCGATACGGGAAGGACATTCCCGCCCGCGCCCACTCCGAAATCCGCTCAAACGAAGCCTGTCTGAAATCGAGCACCCTCGCCGTCGGACTGGCGAAGGAACACGCCACCCGGCTGCATGTGCTGCACCTGACGACCGCCGAAGAAATGAGCCTGTTCGAGCCCGGACCGGTTGCCGAAAAACAGATCACCGGCGAGGTCTGCATTCATCACCTCTACTTCATCGACGAGGATTACGATGAACTCGGCAACCTGATCAAGTGCAACCCCTCGATCAAGACCGCCGCCGACCGCAAGGCGCTCCGGCAGGCCCTTCGGGACGATCGAATTGATCTCATCGCCACCGATCACGCACCGCATCTTTTGAGCGAGAAGACCGGCAGCTACGAAACCGCAGCCGCCGGGCTGCCATTGGTGCAGTACGCCGTACCGGCAGCCTGGTCGCTGGTCGCTTCACGTGTCCTCACCCCCGAGCGCCTGGTCGAGAAGATGGCACACAACCCGGCCATTCGGTTTCAACTGGCCGAACGCGGGTTCGTCCGCGAAGGCTACTGGGCCGACCTGATCATGCTCGACGACACCAAGCGCACGATCGTCGACAACCAGTCCATGCTCTCGCAATGCGGCTGGACACCGTTTGCCGGCCGCAAACTGCCGGCCACCGTCGCCGCTACCTGGGTCAACGGTCACCTGGTCTGGCGCGACGGACTACTGACCGGTGTGGTGCCGGGACAGAAACTGGAGTTTTCGCGGGATTGAGTAGCGAACGATTGCTCGAAGGACCAAAGTCGGAAAACTCCAAGCACCAAACTTGGAAAATCCCAAGCACCAAGCACCAATTTCCAAACAAATTCGAATGACCGAAGCTCCAATGTTCGAAACGGGCGTGGGAGACGGCGCAAGAGGCCCTGCGCATCGTCCCGCAGGAAACCCTGTCTCATGCCAGCAATAGGTGTGCCGGCCTGCAGGGTGCCGCTATCGCCGTTTGGAACATTGAAATTTTGGTCATTGGGATTTGTTTGAAAATTGGTGCCTGGAATTTGGAATTTCCCGTAACTACCTGGTCAACCGCCGTATATCGGCTCCAAGCTG
>SKZJ01000306.1 GCA_007127425.1 Wenzhouxiangella sp. | reverse complement strand
GATCCGTGGGCCGACCCGTTCAATAGCGGATTCCAGCTCACCCAGGCGCTGATCGCGGTTGGCCGCGGACAGATTACCGGGGTGGGCATGGGCGCCAGTGTTCAGAAGCTCTACTACCTGCCCGAGGCCCATACCGACTTCATTTTCGCCGTGCTGGCCGAGGAGTTCGGCCTGCTCGGTATCGTGCTGGTCATGACGCTTTTTGCGGTACTGATCGGCCGCATCTTCGCCATCGGTCTCCAGGCCAGGGCGATGGAGCGGCCGTTCGCCGCCTTCCTGGTCTGGGGCATCGGCTTGTGGATCGGGATCCAGGCGCTGGTTTCCATCGGCGTGAACCTCGGCATGCTGCCCACCAAGGGGCTGACCCTGCCGTTGATCTCGTCCGGCGGCAGCAGCCTGATCATGACTCTGGTCGCCATCGGCGTGGTGCTGCGAGTGCACTGGGAGCTGGCCGTGGAAGCCCGCCAGACACCGCGCAAGCGCAGGAGCTGGAAGGTATGAGCCGTGAGCGCGTCATGATCATGGCCGGCGGCACCGGCGGCCACATCTTTCCCGGCCTGGCCGTGGCTGAGGAGCTGCGCTCACGCGGCGCCGACGTGTCCTGGATGGGCACACCCGCCGGGCTGGAGAATCGGCTGGTCCCGCAGGCCGGTATCGAGCTTGAACATATTCGCATCCAGGGGCTGCGCGGCCGCGGTTTGCTTGGCTGGCTGGCGGCACCGATGCGCGTTGTGCGTGCGGCCTGGCAGGCGCGCGGCATCCTGCGCCGGCGCCGGCCGCAGTGCGTACTCAGTATGGGCGGCTACGTGGCTGGCCCCGGTGCCCTGGCCGCGCGCCTGATGGGCATCCCGCTGGTCCTGCATGAACAGAATGCCATTGCCGGCCTGACCAATCGCCTGCTCAGGCCGTTTGCGAAAAGGGTCATGGCCGGGTTCCCGGATACGCTTGCCGGCGGCGAACATGTCGGCAACCCGGTACGGGCCGGGATTGCCGCCATCGATGCGCCTGAACATCGCATGGCCGACCGCGACGGCCCGCTACAGGTGCTGGTCATCGGCGGCAGCCAGGGCGCGGCGGCTTTCACGCGCGCCGTGCCCGAGGCGCTGGCGAAACTGGATCTTTCGCATCGTCCGGCGGTCGTCCATCAGGCCGGCCGCCAGTTCGAAGAGACGCGCCTGGCCTACGAGAAGGCCGGCGTCGAGGGTGAGGTGCACGAGTTTATCGATGACATGGCCGGCGCCTGGGCCCATGCCGACCTGGCAATTTGCCGGGCGGGAGCGCTGACGGTCGCCGAGCTGGCTGCTGCCGGGGTGGCTGCCGTGCTGGTGCCGTTCCCTCATGCCGTCGATGATCATCAGACGGCCAATGCACGATTCCTGTCCGATGCTGAAGGTGCCTGGCTGGTGCCCCAGCAGGAGTTTTCGGCCGACTGGCTGGCCGCACTGTTCGAACGAGTGACCCGCGAGCAATTGATCACCATGGCGAGCGTCGCCCGGGCTCGTGCCAGGACGGATGCAGCCGAGCGGGTCGCCCTGGCCTGCCTGGAGGTGGCTCGATGATCCAGGATCGCCACTTCCGCAGCCTCATGCATCGCGTTCGCCAGATCCATTTCGTCGGTATCGGCGGGGCCGGAATGAGCGGTATCGCCGAGGTGTTGATCAATCTGGGCTTCAGGGTCAGCGGCTCCGACCTGCAGCGCTCCGACGCCACCCGTCGCCTGGAAAAGCTCGGTGCGAGTGTTTATCGCGGTCATGCCGGTGAGCATCTCGGCAAGGCCGACGTGGTCGTCGTTTCCGGCGCGGTGCCCGAGGACAATCCCGAAGTGCTGGCCGCGCGTGAACGGCGCGTTCCGGTGGTTGCTCGCGCTGAAATGCTCGGTGAGCTGATGCGTTTTCGCCACGGCATTGCCGTGGCCGGTACACACGGCAAGACCACCACCACATCGTTGGTTGCCAGCCTGCTGGCCGAGGGCGATATGGATCCGACCTTTATCGTCGGCGGCCTGGTCAACGCCTTCGGCTCCAGTGCCAGGCTCGGGCAGGGTCGTTACCTGGTGGCCGAGGCCGACGAGTCCGACGGCTCCTTCCTCAAGCTGCAGCCGGTCATTTCCGTGGTGACCAACATCGACCGCGACCACCTCGATGCCTACCAGGGCAGTTTCGACCAGTTGCAGCGCGCCTTCCTCGAGTTCCTGCACCATCTGCCGTTCTTCGGCGTGGCGGTGCTGTGCATCGACGATGCCCATGTGGCCGAACTGGTGCCCGACGTCGGGCGCACCGTGGTGACGTACGGGCTGGATGAAAGTGCCGATGTGCGCGGCACCGGATTGCGCCAGGACGGGCGGCACATGTCGTTTGACCTATGGTTGCCGGGTGCCGAGCAGGCCCTGGCCATCAACCTGTCACAGCCCGGCCGCCACAACGTGCAGAACGCCATTGGCGCGGCGGCCGTGGCCTGGGAACTGGGCATAGAGCCCGACCGCATTGTCAGAGGGCTCGAGCAGTTTGGTGGCATCGGTCGCCGTTTCGCCGACATCGGCACACTGGACATCGGCGGCAAGCAGGTGCTGGCTTTCGAAGACTACGGTCATCATCCCACCGAACTCGATGCCGTCATTCGCGCCGCCCGCGACGGTTGGCCGGATCGCCGCCTGGTGCTGTTCTTCCAGCCCCACCGCTACACCCGTACCCGCGACCAGTTCGACGATTTTGCCCGCGTGCTCTCCGAGGTCGATGCGCTGGTACTCGCCGACATCTACCCGGCCGGCGAGACACCGCTGGCCGGCATCGATGCCGATGCCCTGGCGCGAGCCGTGAGGCGCCGTCGCGAAGTTGCTCTGGAGCGCGTCGGTACGGTCAATGAGGCGCCTGATGTGCTGAGTCATGTGCTGGCCGACGGCGACCTGCTGCTGGTCATGGGTGCCGGCGACGTTGGACGGCTCGGTGCCCTGTTGCGTGAAAGATACGCGGGAGAAAGCGCATGAACGAGCGGGACCCGCGTCAGTTTGGACATGTGGCCCTGGTGGTCGGCGGCGACAGCGCCGAGCGTGAAGTGTCACTGCGCGGCGGACGTGCGGTGGCCGCCGCACTGGAGGCTCTCGGCGTGCAGTTCAGCGTGGTCGATGGTCCCCGTCGTTTGCTCGAACAGGTTGCCGCAGGTCACTACGACCGCGTGTTCAACCTGTTGCACGGCCGTGGCGGTGAAGACGGTGCCTTGCAGGGCGCCTTGCGAATCTACGGTGTGCCGGTGACCGGGTCGGGCGTGCTGGCATCGGCGCTGAGCATGGACAAGCTGCAAAGCAAGCGGGTGTTTGCCGCCTGTGGTCTTCCGACGCCGGACTGGCGCAATGCACGTTCGGCTACCGATGCCGAGCGTATCGCCGCGGAACTGCCAGCGCCCTGGTTCGTCAAGCCGGTGCGCGAGGGCTCGAGCATCGGCATGAGCCGGGTCGATCATGCGGTCGACCTGGCCGCGGCCATCGACAAGGCACTGGCCTGTGATCCGCAGGTGCTGGTCGAGCAGTTGATCGAGGGCCCCGAGTACACCGCAGCCGTGCTCGAGGACCGGGTGCTGCCGCTGATCCGGCTTGAGACGCCGCGCGAATTCTACGACTACGAGGCCAAGTACGAATCGGGCGATACCCGCTATCGCTGTCCCTGCGGATTGCCGCCGGCACGCGAAGCCGAGCTGGCCGAGCTTTGCCTGGAGGCCTTCCGTGTACTGGGCACAAGTGGTTGGGGCCGGGTCGACCTGATGGTCGATCGCGATGACCGTCCGTGGCTGCTGGAGGTGAACACCACCCCCGGCATGACCGATCACTCACTGATGCCGATGGCGGCCCATGCCGCCGGAATCGATTTCGAGGAACTGGTATGGCGAATCCTGAACACCAGCCGGACCGCGTAATCCGGCCGACGTGGATTGCCACGCTGGTGCTCGCCGGCGTGGCCGGGCTGTTCGTGCTCTGGCTCAAGACCGGGCTGATCGGTAGCGATCAATGGGCGCTCGCGTGGCTCGATGTCGAAGGTGATCTCGATCGCACCAGCGCCAACCAGATCCGCGCGGCCGCGGTCGACCAGGCCTCACGCGGCTTTTTTGCCGCCGACCTGAACAAGTTGCGAGCAGCGATCGAGGCCTTGCCCTGGGTTGCGCAGGCCGAAGTCGCCCGCCAGTGGCCCGACGCGTTGCACATTCGCGTGGTCGAGCACCGACCGGTCGCGCGCTGGAATGATACCGGCCTGTTCAGTGACCGTGGCGAAGTGTTTCGGGTCGACGGCAGCGACGGCATGCAGGGCCTGGCAAGGCTGCGCGGCCCGGAGAGTCGCCGACAGGATGTGCTGGAAAACTGGCTGGATATGCGCCGAAGCCTGGGCGCCATCGGCCAGGACATAGAGCAACTGGAAGTCGATGAACGCGGTGCCTGGCAGGTGGTGCTGGGCAGCGGGGCCCGGCTGGTGCTGGGCCGCGAAGAGGTGCACGAACGGCTGGATCGCTACATCGCGGTGCACGCCCAACTGAACGGCGGCGAGCGCCGACCGCGCGTCATCGACATGCGATACACCAACGGTCTGGCGGTGCGCTGGGCCGGCGAACAAACGGGAGAGAACGCTCATCATGGCTAAGCGGCCGGAAAAATCGCTGGTCGTCGGACTGGATATCGGCACGAGCAAGATCGTCGCCATCGTCGGCGAGATGCAACCCGACGGCCAGGTCGAGGTGATCGGGCTGGGGTCGCATCCCTCGCGTGGACTCAAACGCGGGGTGGTGGTCGATATCGAGTCGACCGAGCAGTCCATCCAGCGCGCGGTGGAAGAGGCCGAGTTGATGGCCGACTGCGAGATCCATTCGGTTTTCGCCGGTATCGCCGGCAGCCACATCAGTTCTCTCAATTCGCACGGTGCGGTCGCCATTCGTGACAAGGAAGTGACCGAGAGCGATGTCGAGCGCGTGCTCGAGTCGGCTCGCGCGGTGGCCATTCCGGCCGACCAGCGCATCCTGCACGTGTTGCCGCAGGAGTACGTCATCGATTCAACCGACGGCATCCGCCAGCCGGTGGGCATGTCGGGCGTGCGCCTGGAAGCGCGTGTTCACCTGGTCACCGCCGCGGTCAGTGCGGTGCAGAACGTCACCAAGTGCGTGGCGCGCTGCGGGCTGCAGGTCGATGACCTGATCCTGCAGCAGCTGGCTTCCAGCTATGCCGTGCTCAGCGAGGACGAAAAGGACCTCGGCATCGGCCTGGTCGACATCGGTGCCGGCACGACCGACATCGCGGTGTTCACCGAAGGCGCGATCCGTTACACCGCCTGCATTCCGATTGCCGGCGACCTGGTGACCAACGATATCGCCGTGGCCCTCAGGACGCCGACGATGCATGCCGAGGAAATCAAGATCAAGTACGCCTGCGCGCTGGAGCAACTGGCCAGCTCCGACGAGACCATCCAGGTGCCCAGCGTGGGCGACCGCCCGCATCGCAGGCTTGAGCGCCAGACCCTGGCCCAGGTGGTCGAGGCGCGCTACCGCGAACTGTTCAACCACGTTCACAAGCAGCTTCGGCAGTCGGGTTTCGAATCGATGATTCCGGCTGGTCTGGTGCTGACCGGCGGCGGTTCGAAGATGGAAGGCGTGGTCGAACTGGCCGAGGAAATCCTGCACATGCCGGTTCGCCTGGGCGCACCGCAGCATGTCACCGGCTTGAGCGAGGTGGTCAATAACCAGATTCACGCTACCGGCGTCGGGCTGCTGATCTACGGCAGCCGAATGGACATGCCGCGTCACGGAGGATTGGGGCGCGGTGGAGAGAGTCTCTGGAACCGGATCAGAAACTGGTTCCAGGGGGAGTTTTGAGGTCGATGTACCTCGGTAAGGCAGGGAGCGGCACAAAGTGCCCTTTAAGAAGGCACGTGCCGAACTCCCGTTTTTCAAACGTGTTGATCGTTATGGCGAGTGAATAGGAGAGACTGTTATGCCTTTTGAACTGATTGAAAATTACACACCCGGAGCGACCATAAAGGTCGTGGGTATCGGCGGGGGCGGCGGCAACGCCGTCAACCAGATGGTGGAGTCGGCGATCGAAGGCGTGGATTTCATCTGCGTCAATACCGACTCCCAGGCGCTGCGCAACTTCGGCGGCAAGTCCACGCTGCAGATCGGCTCGAGCGTGACCAAGGGCCTGGGTGCCGGGGCCAACCCGGAAGTCGGCCGTCAGTCGGCGCTGGAGGATCGTGATCGCATCTGCGAGATGCTCGAAGGCTGCGACATGGTGTTCCTGACTGCCGGAATGGGCGGCGGCACCGGTACCGGAGCGATTCCGGTGGTCGCCCAGACCGCCAAGGAAATGGGCATTCTCACCGTTGCGGTGGTCACCCGGCCGTTCCCCTTTGAAGGCCAACGCCGCCTGGCCGTGGCCCAGCAAGGTATCGACGAGCTGTCGCATCACGTGGATTCGCTGATCACCATTCCCAACGCGAAGCTGTTGAGCGTGCTGGGCCCGGAAGTGACCCTGCTCGACGCCTTCAAGTCGGCCAACCAGGTGCTTTCGGGCGCCGTCCAGGGCATTGCCGAGCTGATCACCCGTCCGGGTCTGATCAACGTCGACTTCGCCGACGTGCGCACGGTGATGAGCGAGATGGGTATGGCGATGATGGGGGCCGGTTCGGCCCGCGGTGAAGACCGTGCCTTGATGGCGGCCCAGGCCGCGATCGGTTCGCCCTTGCTTGAGGATGTCGACCTCAACGGTGCCTGCGGCATCCTGGTCAACGTTACTGCCGGCATGACCCTGAGCATGAAGGAGTTCGAGGAAGTCGGCACAACCGTGGCGGACCTGGCCAGCGAAGACGCAACGGTTGTCATGGGTACGGTGATCGATCCCGACATGACCGACGACTTGCGCGTGACGGTGGTGGCGACCGGGCTGGGCGAGAAGCGGCCTAAAAGCCAGGAAAAGCCGATGAAACTGGTCCGTACTGGAACGGATAACGAGCCGTTCATGTCGAACGAGAGCGAACAGCAGGCGACCCGCAGAGAAGAAGGCCGGGGTGAGAGCAACAAGCGGTTGGGTGAACAAAAGGAACTCGATTACCTCGATATTCCGGCGTTCCTGCGCAACCAGGCCGACTGACACGGGCGACGACTCCCCCGGTTCGGGGGAGCGTCGGCGACCGGCGGGCCGGGCAACCGGCCGGCATCGCCTCGTTCTCGCCATCGAAGCGGTGCCGGTCGGTGACAATGGAATGACAAGGTGTGTTGCTCTGACGCAACAAGTGTGGTCAAAATGTTGAAAAAGTGCTTTTTCACGACGAATTCCTGTGCTAGACTTCGTCGCGACTACCAGCATTTGGCCACAAAGTGATCAAGCAAAGAACATTAAAAAATGTCATTCGTGCCACAGGCGTGGGCATGCACACGGGCGACAAGGTCCTGATGACCCTGCGTCCGGCGCCTGTCAACACCGGCATCGTATTCCGCCGTGTCGACCTTGATCCGGTTGTCGAGATCAAGGCCGAACCGCATCGTGTGGGTGATACCGCATTGTCGACCACCATGGTCGACGACAACGGTGTACGGGTCGCCACGATCGAGCACCTCATGTCGGCGCTGGCCGGGTTGGGTATCGACAACCTTTATATCGATCTCAGCGCATCGGAAGTACCGATCATGGACGGCAGTGCCGGTCCATTCGCCTTCCTGGTTCAGTCGGCCGGGATCGCCGAACAGAACGCGGCCAAGCGCTTCATCAAGATTCTCAAGCCGGTCGAGGTTCATGACGGCGACCGCTGGGTGCGTTTCGAGCCCAGCGACGGTTTCCGCGTCAAGTTCACGATAGAGTTTGATCACCCGGTCATTCGCTCGCATTCCTGCAAGGCCGACATCGATTTTTCCACCACGTCCTATCTCAAGGAAGTCGCACGTGCGCGCACGTTCGGTTTCATGCGCGACATCGAGTACCTGCGCCAGCGCAACCTGGTTCTCGGAGGCAGTCTCGACAATGCCGTCGTGCTCGATGACTACCGAGTGCTCAACGAGAACGGCCTGCGCTACGACGACGAGTTCGTCAAGCACAAGGTGCTCGATGCCATCGGCGACCTCTACCTCCTTGGTCGCAATCCCGTTGGCACTTTCACCGGACACAAGTCCGGGCATGAGCTCAACAACCAGCTTGTGCGCGCATTGCTGGCCGATGAGACCGCGTGGGAAGAAGTGACCTACGAAGATGATGGGCGTGCTCCAATCTCCTACGTCCAGCCGGCCCAGGCTGTTTAACCAAGGCCGGTTTTCTGGTTGAAGGATCTTGCCCCGGCCTTGAGTCGGGGCTTTCTTTTGTGGAGACACCGATAGGGGGTCCGAGACTCCCTGGCTTCGGGAGATGGATTGGTCCTGAAAATTCCAAGACCAAGCACCAATTTTCAAACAAATTCGAATGACCTAAATTTCAATGACTGAAACGGGGTTAGCGGCTCTTTGACGGGCCTCCGACCATCGGAAGCGGGTGGTGCTCCCTTGGCCGTGGTCGGAAAAGGCCCAGAAGAGTCGGCTCGGCTCGG
>SKZJ01000052.1 GCA_007127425.1 Wenzhouxiangella sp. | reverse complement strand
GCGTTGGCCGGCGCATCGCCCGCCCGTCCGCCGGACTGCCGCGCTTCGCCGATGTGAATCCTGCCGCCAAGGAAAGTGCCGGTGGTCAGGACAACGGCCCGGGCAGTGAAATCGAGTCCCATGGCGGTGCGTACGCCGGTCACACGACCGGATTCAACGATCAGATCATCGACCGGCTGCTGGAACAGGGTCAGGTTGTCCTGCGCTTCGACCGCGCGGCGAACAGCGCGGCGGTAAAGGTCGCGGTCGGCCTGACAGCGGGTGGCGCGCACTGCGGGTCCCTTGCGGGCATTGAGGCGGCGCCACTGGATGCCGGCGGCATCGGCCGCTCGTGCCATGATGCCGCCCAGCGCATCGACTTCCCTGACCAGGTGGCCCTTGCCGATCCCGCCGATGGCCGGGTTGCAACTCATCTGGCCGACCGTTTCGATCGAATGGGTGACCAGTAGCGTGCGCGCACCCGCCCGTGCCGCGGCCAGGGCGGCCTCGGTGCCGGCGTGACCGCCGCCGATCACGATGACGTCTAAAGAGTCGGGGTGGCGCATGGGTACTATCAATCGCAAGATGCTGACGAACCGTTTATTTTACCGGTTCGCAGGGTGGGGGTAAAACGGGTCTGGCGGTGTCAGTGCTCGCGTTGGCGACGCCGCTCACCGGTGCGTCCGGCGCGTGCCGGTGCCGAATCGCGAGCGCGAGGCGCGGAAGAGCGGCCAGGCGGCGGATCCGGGCGACGCGTGCGTCGCTCCGGACGGCTGCGCGGTTGCGGTGCCGACTCCCGAGAGCGAGGCGGCGTGGTCGACTGCTGCGAGCGCGGGTCCGCCGACCGTGTTGCCGGTGGCCGGGAAGGTGGTTGGGGTGGGCTCTCGCGACGTGGTGCAACAGATTCCGATCCGGCCCGGGGCAGCGTCTGGCGCGGCACCTGGGGTTCCGGTTCGAACTGCTGGCGTTCGCGGCGGAATTCGGCAGCCGGCGAAACCGGCATGTCGCTGGTGCCGCGTTGCCGTCGTGGCGCCGTCGTCGGTGCCTGTCGTTGTTGCACTCTTCCCGTGTGCGGTCTCGACGAACTCGGAATGCGGGGGGCTACCGTAGGTGGCAAGGGGCGTCGCTGCACCGGCGTACGGGCTGCCTGGAACTGGCGATAGCGCAGTTCCTGCATGCGCAGGTTTTCCTGGCGCACGCGTTCTCGCGAGCTGTAATGATGGCGCGACGTGCTGGTGCGCCAGTAATTGAACGACACGCTCGAGTGCCAGGGGCGGTAATACGGATAGTACGCCCCGTGAGCATGCCAGGGGTAGTAATGGCGATAGCTGATACCCACGTGACTGCGCGCGGGAGGACGGTAACCGTAATACCAACCGGGATAAGGGTAGAACCAAGGGTCGTAGCGATGCACCACGACCGAATAGGGGTGATAGTGACGACTGAAGTAGAAGTAGTCCACCGACCAGTAAGGATAGACCAATGGGTCGACGTGAACTCGTGCCGTTTGCGGGTGGTAGGCACGATCGTAATAAACGCCGGAGCCATCGTAGCGTGGCTGGGAATAGGTCGTACATCCGACCAGAACCAGGCTGGCCAGTAATGCGACGACGAAGCTGGCATTGAATCGTTTCATGACGTAGACCACGCTATCAGGTGACGAGTAAACGGCGGCTGAATATCACGATGCCGGGGTGGCCAGCAGCTTTTCCAGTTCACTGGGTCCCATGCGCTTCTGGGCGCGGCCGTCGACCGGGCTGGGCGGTGCCTGCAGCGCTTCGCGCCCGATCATCAGAATCAGTTCGACGGTCTGGCCCCCGGCCTCGATCACCACGATTTCCAGGTCCCTGGAGCTGCCGTCATGCCAGCGGATGCGGCGTGACTCCTGGTCGAATGGAAGGCCATGATCGAGGAGGAAATGAACGACGGCGTCGGGATCGTCGGCGAATACGTGCAGGCTGATGCGCGAGAACTCGTCGGCGGTGCCTTCGAGCACCGGGCCGACCAGGCGTGGCCGGAAGGGGGCGAGAAAGTGCATGGCCGAAAGTGCGCCGCGTCGCAACTCCTCGAGCACGGTGGCATGCGCCTCACCGCCATAGAGTGCCTGCCATTCGCGCAGGGCCTGCTCCACTTCGGCATTTGAGGGCAGGCTCATGCGTGAGGAAAGGCCCAGATGCCCCGCCGCTTTCTGCTTGGCCGCGAGATAGCTGCGCTGACCTTCGGTGGCCATGATCCGTGCAGCCTCGGCCGCGACTTCCTGGCGGATGCGATTGTTGCGCCTGCTCATGGTTAGAAGATGTCGTAGGGGTCGGCATCATTGCGTGAATCGGCGGATTCTTCGAGCGGCGGCAGGTTGTCGGCATGGAACCACTCCTCGATGGCGCCAGTGGTACCTGGCCGCGCTCGCTGACCGGTTTCCGGGTTGATCAGGGCCTGCGCCAGGCCCACGGGCATGGGCTGACGGTACTCGGGCCGATCCTGAAGCGCGACGGCCATGAAGTCGACCCACAGCGGCAGCGCAGTGCGGCCCCCCTGTTCCTGGCGACCCAGGGTCTGGTTATCGTCCATGCCCAGCCAGACCGTGGTCACCAGGCCGCCGCCGTAGCCGGCGAACCAGGTATCGCGCAGGTCGTTCGTCGTGCCGGTCTTGCCGGCCAGGTCGGTGCGTTCCAGCGCCAGTGCCCGTCGGCCGGTGCCCGACGTCACCACGTCGGACAGCATTGAATCGATCAGCCAGGCGGTCTGGGGCTGGAGCACCCGGTCGGCATGGGTCGGGCGGGGCGGGCCGGGCAGCGCGGGATTGTCGTTCGGGTCGGTCGTGTCGGCACGGTCGCCATTGAGGGCGAGACGGCGCAAAGCCGGTGCCGAGCCGTTGGTGTCATCGGAATCGTCGATTTCGAGCGGCTCGGGTGCCGGCGGGATGTCCGGGCATTCGCGGCAGAGTGTGCGCCATTCCGGCTCCAGGACGATCTGGCCGTTACCATCCAGCACGCTGTGCAGGTATTGCGGGGGGACGGCATAGCCGCCATTGGCGAATACGGCGTACGCGGCGGTCATGCTCAGCGGCGTCAGCGACGCCGATCCCAGGGCCATGGATGGACCGTTGGGCAACTGCGCACGCTCGAATCCGAAATCGCTGATGTAATCACGCGCATAGTCCACTCCCATGTCCATCAGGAGGCGAACGCTGACGAGGTTCCGCGAGTGAATCATCGCCTCGCGCAGGCGTGTCGGACCGTGGAATCGACGGCTGAAGTTGGTCGGTTTCCAGGCCCGTTCCATGGAGGGATCGTCGACCACGACCGGGGCGTCGTTAACGACCGAAGCCGCGGTGAACCCATGATCGAGTGCGGCGGCGTAAATGAAGGGCTTGAAAGCCGACCCCGGTTGGCGACGGCTTTGCACGACACGGTTGAACTGGTTTCGGCCGAAGTCCAGCCCGCCGACCAGGGCGACGATGGCGCCGGTTTCGGCATCCATGGAAACCAGTGCAGCTTCGGCCTGCGGAATCTGTGCGAGGCGCCAGCCCTCTCCGTCGTGTCGCAGCCTGACCAGATCCCCGGCAGATAATACGTCGCTGACCGCGGAAGGCCGGGCACCGATGGCGTCGGCAGAGATAAACGGCCGCGCCCAGGTCACATCATCGAGTTCCAGGCGAACGGACTCACCGCCCCGCAAGAGCAATTCGGCTTGCTCTTCGTCGGCTGCGATCACAACGGCCGGTAGCAGGTCGGCCACCGCGCGCGTTCGCTCCAGCTCGTCGGTGACGGCGTCCGGGTCGGACATCGTGCTCTCGTCCAGGTGACGTTCCGGCCCGCGCCAGCCATGACGCCGGTCATACGCCTGCAGCCCGTCGCGCACAGCCTGGTCGGCGGCCCGTTGAAGGCGTGACTGCACGGTCGTATAAGCACTGTACCCACCCGAGTAGGCCTCGTCGGCACCCAGCCGGCCGACGACGTCACGGCGGACCATCTCGGTGACCCAGGGTGCGTTCAGGGCGACCACGGGGCCATGGTAGCGCGCGTTGTTGGGCTCGGCCCGGGCCTCGGCGTGAGCCGTCTCGTCGATGTACCCAAGTCGCAGCATGCGGTCGAGAATCCAGTTGCGCCGGATCATGGCCTGGCGCGGGCCGGATATCGGGTTGTCGCGCGACGGCGCCTTCGGCAGGGCAGCGATCATCGCCGACTCCGCCAGGGTCAGTTCGTCGATGGTCTTGCCGTAGTAGACCTGGGCGGCCGCACCGACGCCGTAAGCTCGGTGGCCGAGAAATTCCTTGTTCAGGTAGAGCTCGAATATTTCATCCTTGCTCAATTCGCGCTCGATCTTGATGGCCAGGAGGATCTCGCGCAGCTTGCGCGTGATCGAGTAGTCGGTCGACAGAAAGAAGCGGCGCGCCACCTGCTGGGTAATCGTGCTTCCGCCCGGCACTCGGCCGCGTCCCATGGAACGCGCATAAAGCCAGACGCCACGCGTGGTTCCCCGCCAGTCAATGCCGGGATGCGAGTAGAATCGGTCGTCTTCGGCGGCAAGGAAGGCGACCTTGAGCTGATCCGGCATTTCTTCGAGCGTGGCCGGCATGCGCCGCTGCTCGCCGATCTCGGCCATGAGCTGATCATCGGCCGAGTAGACGCGCAACGGCACCTGCAATCTGATGTCCTTGAGCGACTCGACGGACGGCAGTGATGGCGCAATTGTCAGCCAAATCACCAACACTCCGACGGCGCCTAATGCTAACATCAGGAAAAACAGGCGGATAGAAAATACTATTAAAGGCTTTATTCGAACCATTAGTTGTGGTAAATGTAGTTCCTGACAAATCGGGACATGCGTTGCTTGGACGCAAACCGGACGAAAAAGTGCCCCGAAATCGCCGCGCGCCGTCGCGGTTTTGATCCGGAGGGTAGCACAGACACAAACTGGGCCTGACGTGCGATTTCCAGGGGGGAATGTCAGGCATAGAACCGAACTTGAGGGCATTCAGGCTTCCGGCCTGGGCCAGGCCGACAGAGGGCGATAGACACAATAATGAGTGGACTAATCAGCAGGCTGATGGGCACGGCAGCGCCACCGCTGGTGGGCGTCGATATCGGCTCAAACAGCATCAAGGTTTTACAGCTCGGGCAGAGCGGAACGGATTATCGCGTTGAAGCCTTTGCAATCGAGGCAGTGCCCGAGGGCGCTGTCAGTGAAGGCACGATCAGCGAGCCGGACGCCGTGGCCGAGGCAGTCAAACGCGCGGTCAAGCGTTCCGGAGCCAAGGCCAGGCAGTGCGCCATGTCGGTTTCAGGGGCCGCGGTCATCACCAAGATCATCAATCTTTCGTCCGATCTTTCCGAAGATGACATCGAGGCGCAGATCGAGGTCGAAGCCAACCAGTACATCCCGTATCCGCGCGAAGAGGTCAGCCTCGATTTCGAAGTGCTCGGTCCGTCTCCGCGCAATGCCGAACTGGTTGAAATCCTGTTGGCGGCGTCGAAGACGGAGCATGTCGACATGCGCCGGGAGGTGGCAGAGCTCGCCGGCCTCGATATCCGCGTGGTCGACGTGGAGTCGTTCGCGATCGCCAATGCCTTCGACCTGGTGCGCAAGCGCGCCGGGATCGACGAGACCGAGACCGTCGGTGTCCTGAACATGGGCTCGACCGCGTCGACCCTGATCGCACTACGGGGCAATCGCAGCATATACAGTCGCGAGCACTCATTTGGCGGTCAACAGCTGATCGAAGAGTGCATGCGGCGCTATGGCATGGACCAGGAGCAGGCGAGCTTCCTGCAGCGTGGCGAGGATCCTCCTGCCGGTTTCGAGGATGAACTGCTGGAGCCCTTCCGCCAGAGCGTGATTCAGCAGATCAGCAGGGCGCTTCAGTTCTACTCCTCTTCCAGTGACTATTCCGGCATCAATACGCTGTTCCTCACCGGCGGTGCCGCAGCGACGCCCGGTCTGGCCGAGGCGCTGGGCGATGAAGTCGGTATCTCCTGCGAACTGGCCGATCCGCTGCAAGGAATGCGACTGGCACCGTCAGTCAATGCATCGGAGCTGGAACGGGTCAGGTCGGCCTTTACCACAGCCTGCGGGCTCGCCTTGCGGGGGTTTGACTGATGGCAAGAATCAACCTATTGCCGTGGCGGGAGACCCTGCGCCAGGAACGGCAGCGCAACTTCATGGTGGCACTCGGTGCGACCGTCGCCCTGGCTGTCGTGCTGGTCCTGGTCGGGAATCACCTGGTCAATCGCCAGATTGACGGTCAGGATGATCGCAACAACTATCTCCAGTCGGAGATCCGGCAACTCGACCGCGATATCCAGCGCATCGAAGAACTTGAAGAGACCCGGGCGCACATGATTGCGCGCAAGAACGTCATCGAGCGCTTGCAGGAAAACCGGTCCATGATGGTGCACCTGTTCAATTACCTGGCTCAGACTGTTCCCGAAGGGGTCCGCCTTACCTCGGTTCGTCAGTCCGGGGAAGAGTTGACCCTCCTGGGGACGACCCAGTCGGAAACACGGGTGTCCGAGTACATGCGAAATATCCAGGGTGCCGATTGGCTGCACGATCCGAGCCTGCGCATCGTCGAGGTGCTGGGCCAGAGAGAACTACCCGATCAGCCGTTCCGCTTCGAACTTCGCGTGCGCGTAGCGTCACCGGCTGCAGCCAACGAGGAGAGCTGACACGATGGATCTATCAGAACTCAGAGATCTGGATTTCAACAACATCGGCTCGGCCTCGACCGGCGTCAAGACGCTTTTGCTGAGTATTGTCGTCGTGTTGATCGTGATCGGTGGTTACTTCTACATGATCAAGGACAAGCGCGAGACGCTGGAACAGCGCGAGCGTGTCGAGACCGAGCTCAAGCAGGAATTCCGCGAGAAGCATGAAAAGGCGGCAAACCTGGCCGCCTACGAGCAGCAACTCGAGGAAATGGAAGAGATGCTCGAGGTGATGCTCCGGCAATTGCCTTCTCGCACCGAAATGCCCGATCTGCTGATCGACATCTCCCAGACGGCGTTGGGTACGGGTATCGACAACGAACTGTTCGAGCCGCGCTCCGAAGTCATCCGCGATTTCTACGCCGAGCAGCCGATCAACGTTCGTATGGTCGGCACCTACCACGAGTTCGGTAATTTCGTCAGCACGGTGGCCTCGTTGTCTCGCGTGGTGATCCTGACCATGCGTGATATCTCGCTGCAACCGGTGGAAGGCTCGGACAGTCGTCTGCGCCTGGAGGGCGTGATCACGACCTATCGCTACCTGGATGAAACCGAGATTGGCACAGGCAGTGCCGGTGGAGGCCGTCAATGAGCGCACAAATCCGTACCAGCCTGGCGATGGTGGTGGTTGCACTGCTACTGGCGGCATGTGCCCGCGGTACCGGTGATCTTGAACAATGGGTGGCTGAAGTACGCCAGCAGCCGCCGGAGCCGATCGAGCCGATCGAACCGATCCGGCCGGCCGAGGTAGTCGCCTATGAAGCCGAAGGTCTGCGCGACCCGTTCCGGGCCCGCTCGCCTCGCCAGGAAGAGGATGACCTTGCAGTCGACGCAAGCCTCCGTCCGGATCCTGAGCGTCGCAGGGAATATCTGGAAGGATTCCCCCTGGATACGCTGGCCATGGTGGGCACGTTGGAACTCGACGGCGAGCTCTATGCATTGATCCGCGATAACGAGAATGTCGTGCATCGTGTGACCGAAGGCAACCACATGGGGCAGAACTACGGCGAGATTCTCGAAGTGCGGCCCAACCGGGTGGAACTGCGCGAGGTGGTGCAGGACGGCCGAGGTGGCTGGACGGAGCGGCGCGCGAGCGTTGCCCTGGCTGAACAATAACGGGAGCTTCCCTTGTTAGGAATGAACATCATGTTGAACACTTCACGGGTGACGAACGGGAGATGGGCGATGGACGGCACTGTCAAGATCGTCGCGGTTCTGGTCGGTTTGTTTTGGCTGGCTTCGGCGACGCATGCGGCGGAACTGACCGGGATCGAGGTGGAGAGTGGCCCCGGTGAGATCCGGTTCCTGCTGGACGTCGAAGGTGACCTGGGCGACCCCAGTGTATTCACGACCGACGAACCCGCGCGCATTGTTCTGGAGTTGCCCGATACGAGCTCTCGGGTCAGCTCCGCGAGGGTGCCGGTCGATGCCGGCCCTGCGCGCAGCTACACCGCTCTAAGCGCCGGTGGTCGAACGCGGCTCGTGGTTGACCTTTCCCGCCCGACACCTTATGAATTGGAAGTCGTCGGCAATCGTGTGGCACTGGTGCTCCAGTCCGGCACGACGGCCACGGCCACGAGGGCAGCCGCGGCTGCGCCTTCCGGCGATACTCTCGAAGTGGCCGGATTCGACTTCCGTCGAGGCCCGGACGGAGAGAGCCGGGTGCTGATAGATCTCGACCAGCCCGGGGTCAACATCTCGGTCAATGAGCGCGCCGGCGGGTTGCGAGTAACCCTGTTCAATACCCAGTTGCCGCGTGACCAGTTCCAGCGGCTGGATGTCACCGACTTCGCCACACCGGTCCAGATGATTACGCCCGAGCAGCGCGGTGAAAACGTACGGGTCAATATCGATATCGCCGGTGCGTACGAGCACCT
>SKZJ01000076.1 GCA_007127425.1 Wenzhouxiangella sp. | reverse complement strand
GCGGTGGAAAGCCGCCGTACAGATCGAGTTCCGGGTCGTTGCCGGAGTGCTCGCGCGGTGCGGCGAACATCGCGGCCAGGCGAACGACAAACTCCGGATGCTGTTCGAGTCGCTGTGCGTGCGCCTCAAGGCGGCTGTGATCGATCTGCAGGCGTTGAGACGATTCGCTATCGAGCACGCCGATGGGCGAGATCATCGGGCAACGATTGGTGCGCACCAATTTGACCGGGATCCGTTCGAGATCTTCAGGGAGGTCGGCCGTGGGTGTCCAGTAGAGGTCGGCGAGCATTTCTTCGTCGAACTCCAGGAATGGTGCCGGGTCCACGTCCAGGTTCCAGACCAGCCACTGGCTGGCGATCTGCGGGTGGGGACACAGCGGCAGCACCGCGGCAGTGTTGCAGCCGGGCTGGGCCGGGTAGCGAGAGGAGGTGTGCACCAGGGGTCGGCCCTTGTGCAGGAGTTCGGCGATGGCGTGCTTCTTGCGCAGACCCAGGGCCCACTGCCACAGTTTCGGGTTGTGGTTGCGAACCAGCCGGGCCACGGCGATGGTGGCCTCGACATCGGCGAGCGCGTCATGGGCATTCGCGGTATCCATGCCGTTGGCCGAAGCGATGTCCTCGAGCCTGAAGCTGGGTCGGCCGTCCTCGTAGTCGGGCCACTCGATGCCCTTCGGCCTGAGTGCGCGGGTCATGCGCAGCAAGTCGATCAGGTCGAAGCGGCTGTTGCCGTTGGCATACTCCCGCGAGTAGGGGTCGAAAAAGTTGCGCCAGAGCAGGTAGCGGGTGACCTCATCGTCGAACCGGAAGTTGTTGTAACCGACCACGCAGGTGCCCGGCACACTCATCAGCTCGAAAATGCGTGCGGCGAACTCGTTTTCGGGCAGTCCGCGTTCGGCTGCAGTCTGCGGTGTGATGCCGGTAATCAGGCAGGCGGCCGGGTGCGGCAGGACGTCTTCGGCCGGCCGGCAGTAGAACACTTCCGGCTCGCCGATGATGTTGAGCTCGGTATCCGTTCGCAATGCGGCAAACTGGGCCGGCCGGTCCCGCCGCGGGTCGGCGCCGAAGGTCTCGAAGTCGTACCAGAGAAAGGTTTCGGAAGTCATTTCGGCATCATTCCATAGTCAGTTGGCGAGAGTGAATCCAATTTCGCATGAGAAACGTCGAATCTTCATCGGGCTCAGCTATCATTGCGGCATGTACAAATCTTGCAGGGCAAATCGCCATGACTGAAAAGGCCACCTTCGGTGCCGGATGTTTCTGGGGCGTGGAAATGCGTTTTCGCGAACTCGACGGCGTTGTCGACGCGCGCGTCGGTTACATGGGCGGCGAGGTCGACAACCCGACCTACGAACAGGTCTGTACCGACCGGACCGGCCACGCCGAAGTATGCGAGGTGACGTTCGATCCGCAACGCATCAGCTACGACTCCCTGGTTCGAGCGTTCTTCGAACTGCACGACCCCACGCAGGTCGATCGCCAGGGCCCCGATGTGGGCCATCAGTATCGTTCGGTCATCTTCTGTCACGACGCCGATCAGAAACAGGTGGCGGAGAAGGTCAAGGCTGATCTGGATGCGTCGGGTCGCTTCAAGCGGCCCATCGCCACCTCGGTCGAGCCGGCCGCCACGTTCTGGCAGGCCGAAGACTATCACCAGCAGTACCTGGCCGGGCGCGGCGGAACCTGCGCGATCTGATCACGGGGGTTGGTCAGGTGGCTTTCTTGAGCGCCTGCAGGATCAGGAGCAGGATCATGGCGCCGATGGTGGCCACGATCAGGCTGCCGAGCAGGCCACCGGTGGCAATCCCCAGTTCGGTGAATATGAATCCGCCGATGAAGGCGCCGATGACGCCGACGACGATGTTGGTGACGATACCGTGGCCGCGGCCACGGACCAGAATGCCGGCCACCCAGCCGGCGATGCCGCCGACGATGAGAAACAGCAGCAGTGATTCAAGGGTCATGAACGGTCTCCGTAATGGTGTTTTCTTATTGGTGGCGCCATGAGTCCGCGGCCCATGGATGCAGGGCATCGGCCTCGACTGGTGCTGGTCCGCCACGGTCAGGCCAGCCTGGGCTCGCGAGACTATGACCGACTCTCCGACCTGGGTCAACGCCAGGCGGGGGTGACCGGGCAACGCCTGGCGTCATTGCTGGCCGCCGAACCGGCTCTGTGGTCGGGTACGCATCGGCGTCATCATCAGACCATGGCGGCCGTTGCGCCGCACCTCGAGGCAAGAACGGTATCCGGGCTCGATGAATTCAGTACGTTCAGCCTGGTGCGTGCAGCCGTTCTTCGGGCCGAACGGCTCGGCCTGCAGCGTCCCGATGACGCTTTGTTGGCCGACCCGCGGACTCACCTGGCACAACTCCTGGAATGGTTTCCGGAAGTGCTCGATGCCTGGCAGGGCGGACATCTGGTGGCCGATGACATCGACCCCTGGCCGGCATTCCGACAACGGGTGCTCTCGCCGGTGTCGCACTGGCAGGAGGCGATCACGGCGGGACGGTCGGTCGTGGTGGTGAGTTCGGCCGGGGTGATCAGTACCCTGGTCGCGGAATTGACCGGGCGCGGCCTGGAGTTCCAGCGGCGTCTGGCGGTGGCCATGTACAATGCTTCGGTCAGTGAGCTTTACCCGATGGCGGAGGGTTGGTACTCCGGCGTGGTCAACTGCATTGAACACCTTGAGGCCGACGGCCTGGCGACACTGGCATGAGAATCGATCCATCAACCAGGGAAAAGTCGAAGTGACAGACAGGCAAGTCGTGATCATTACCGGTTCGAGCCGAGGGATCGGCCGATCCGCCGCCGAATTGCTGGCCTCGCGCGGATACGCGGTGGTCATTTCCAGCCGAAACCAGGACAGCTGCGAGGCCGTGGCGGCCGAAATTCGCGAGCAGGGCGGTGAGGCCATGGGCCAGGCCTGCCACATCGGCCGCGAAGAGCAGTTGGCGGCACTCATTGAGGCCGCCGTCGATCACTACGGCCGTCTTGATGCGTTGGTGATGAATGCCGCGAGCAATCCGGTCTACGGTCCGTCCGAACAGGTTGATCGTGACGCTTTCGACGTCATCATGCGTAACAACGTCTACAGTGCGATGCGGCTGGCGCACCTGGCCCGGCCTCACCTGGCCGAGTCCGACAACGGTGCGGTCGCGCTGGTATCGTCGATTGCCGGCAGTTTCGGCAACCAGGCCATCGGGGTGTACGGGATGTCCAAGGCGGCGGAGAACCAGCTGGTGCGCAATCTGGCGCTGGAGTTCGGGCCGCACGGTGTGCGCGTCAACGCGGTGGCGCCGGGGCTGGTCCAGACCGACTTCGCGCAGGCGCTACTTGACGACGAGCGCATGGTGAAGTATTTCAAGAGTACGACACCGCTACGTCGCCTGGCCGAGCCGGAAGATATTGCCGGAGTGATCGCTTTCCTCGTCGGTCCGGATTCACGCTGGTTGTCGGGGCAGGTGCTGACCGCCGACGGCGGTCTGTCAGTTACTGGAGGATTCTGAACGGACATGTCTAGGGAACCTCTGAATAACTCTGTGCGGAGCGCGTTTCTGCCGCAAAAGCCGCAGATCGCGTGGTGCGACGCGAGTGACAGTAGCCGTAGCTACGGCGGAGTGGCTCAACGCGCGAGATGCGGTTTTTGCGGCGAAACCCTTACGGGACGGGCCTCTGCGGGGTCTCCGCCTCGTTCGGGCTCGCTTATTTGGAATGACCAAACTACGCTCGCCCAACCCGAGCCGGAGCCACCCGCAGAGGCGCCGTCGCGCCCGCACAGAGTTGTTCAGAGGTTCCCCTGGGTTTTCGTTTTCGTCTGCATGGTGCTGGCCGGGTGGTTCGGGGCGGTTGATACGGCCCGGGCGCAGGTTTATACCTATGTCGACGAGAACGGGATCACCGTCTATACCGATCGCAAACCGGACAGCTCGCGCTACCAGGCGCGCAATATCGGTTGCTACGGCACCTGCCGGACCGGCGTGGACTGGAATCGCACACCGCTGAAGAACGGTGAGTTCGCCGATGAGGTGGCTGCGGTGGCCGATGTGTTCGGTGTCGATTCGGCCCTGATCAGGGCCGTGATGCATGTCGAATCCTGGTTCCAGGTCGATGCCGTTTCCAGTGCCGGCGCCCAGGGGCTGATGCAGTTGATGCCGGGCACCCAGACCCGGTTCGGCGTGAACGATCCTTTTGACCCGCTCGACAACATCACCGCCGGCGCCGCCTACCTGGCCTGGTTGCTGGAGGAATTCAACGGCGATCTGACCCGCGCTGTTGCCGCCTACAATGCCGGAGAGAATGCGGTCAGACGCCACGGCGGTGTTCCGCCCTTTGCCGAGACCCGCGAGTACGTCCGGCGGATCAATATCATGTATCACCGCTACCGCAGCGGCTCCTAGCGGTAACAACGCGGTTCACCTCCCGGCAGCCGCTCGCCGGATTACCCCTCCATCAATGGCAGGCTGACCTCGAAGCGGGTGCCGTTTGCCAGTCCTGCTGCGCCTATATCCCCACCGTGATGGCGAACGATCAGGCGCGCAATGTACAGGCCCAGGCCCAGGTGGACGCGGTCATTGCCGTCGGGGCGGCACGACACCATGGAATCGAACAGGGTCTCGGCGACCGCTTCTGAAATGGCCGGGCCGGGATTGTCGACCTGCAGGATGGCCTGCCGGCCGCGTCGCCCAAGCCCCAGCCGGATGCAGGCACCGTTCTGACTGAAGTCGACCGCGTTGTCGACCAATTTGTCGAGCAACTGGGCGAGCAGGTCCGCCGAACCCCGGACGATGAACGGCCGGCCGGATCTCGTTTCGAAGATGAACTGACGTTCGGGGTAGGTCACTTCACAGCCGGCCACGTAATCGGTGAGCAGGCGGTGCAGGTCGACGGGTTCGAAATGTTCGCTGTCCAGCGCCTCCTCGACTCGCGCTGCCTGGCTCATCGACTGCAGGATGGTTCCGAGTCGATTGCAGCCCTGTTCAGCCCGCTGGCGGTAGCGTTCGCGATCCCGGGTCGTGTCGACCTGCGCCAGGTTGTCGAGCGAGGAGCGGATCGTGGCCAGCGGTGTACGCAGTTCGTGGGCGAGCTTGTCGGCCAGCGTGCGCAAGTAATGCTGGTGGCGATACTGTCGCTCGATCAGTTCGGCCATGCTGCGGCCCAGATCGCCGATCTCATCGGCCGCACGCGGTGCCTCGATCGGTTCGACGACCCGCCCGTCGGGAAGCACGGCCGATTCGGCCCGATTGCGCAGCCGACGGATGCGTTCCGACAGCAGGATGGCGAAACCGATCAGCAACAGCGCGATCAGCAGCAATCCGACCAGGCTGGTGCCGAACAGGCGCAGGACCGCCTGATTGGCGAGGACGAGCAGTTCGTCGGCACTGCGCTCGAGGATCACTTGACCGACACGCTGTCGGTCGATCTCGACTGGTGCACTGGCCATCACGACAACGCCGGCACCGCGGTTTGCACTCATCCAGGCAGCGCTCGCCTGTTCCGGCGACCCCGGCAGCGACAGGTGAGCCGTGTCGCTGTCCAGGCTGGCGCGCTCCGGCAGACGATCTCCGAGCAGGCGTTCGAACAGGACCGGTGCCGGTCCTGATGGTCCTCCCGTGCCGCGGCGCGCATCGTGTTGGGCCAGCACCCAGCCCGCAGGGGTCGTGGCCCAGGCGCGTGTATTGTCGGGCAGCAGCCGTGCCAGGCCATCGCCGAGGGCGGGTTGGCGCCGGATGAGCGGTTGGATGCCATCGGTTTGCGCTCGACCGACGACTTGCCGGTCATCGGGATCGTCGACATCATGCACGCTCACGCCCAGGTGTTCCGGGCGGGGTGGGTCGGCCACCTGTAGCTCCAGCGTCCAGCCGTCACGGCGGGGCTGCCAGTTGCCCTGAACCCGGACCGACCCGGTCTCATCCCGGGCCTCGATCCAGCCGGGAGCCATGGGCGCGAGCAGGATGCGGTGGTCCTGCCCGTTGTGGCCGATGAACAATTCGATGCGATCCCCGGGCCCATGGTCGGGGTCTGCGAAGACCAGGGCGTCGTCGACCGCGCGCAGCAGCAGGTGCAAACGCCCCCGCTCGCGTTCGGCCAGCACGAGGTGCACCGCCAGGGTCCGGGATGAAGAGGGGAGAACACTGGCCTGGTCCAGCCAGCGTTCCCATTCACCGTCGTGACCGTCGAGGTGAATGTCGCCTTCGAGCCGGTGTACATAAAGCCCCTCGGACGGTCCTGTCCACCGTTCACGATGATCCGAGGCCAGCGTCCGGGCGATCGCGGTGGCGCTGTCGATCAGTGCTTGCTCATGGGCCTGTCGGAGCGATTGCTCCAGCGTCTTGACGAATTGCCAGCCGGCGACGGGAATCAGTACCACCAGCACGGTGATCAACAACAACTGGCCGCGAAGTTTCATCGCACCCAGCGGTAGCCGGCACCATGCACGGTCTCAAGGGCGTCGAACGCGGGATCGACGGCCTGGAACTTGCGCCGGATGCGCTTGACGTGCGAGGTCACCGTGGTGTCGTCGACGACCAGGCTGGCTGCTTCCATGAGCTGGCTGCGATTACGTACGTGCCCGGGGTGGGATGCCAGGGCGTGCACCATCCAGAACTCGGTGACGGTCAGCGCCACGGGTCGCCCCTGCCAGTTGGCCCCCAGCGCCTCGCTATCGATCTCCAGTTTGCCGTGGCGGATCAACTGCGGCTGGCGCTTGTCGTCGCCCACCGCATCGATGCGCCGAAACAGCGCCAGGATACGGGCCAGCAAATGCTGGGTGGAAATGTCCTTGGTGAGGTAGTCGTCGGCACCCAGGCGCAGGCCCGAGACGGCATCCAGGTCGGAATCGCGCGCGGTCAGGAAGATGATCGGCAGTTCCTGAGAACGGGATCTCAGTTGCCGGCACAGATCGAAACCGCCCTCGGGTTCGTCGCCCAGCCCGATGTCGATGATGACCAGGTCGGGCAGGGGACCGATGAACGCCTGTTCGGCTTCACGCCGGCTGGCATAGCCGCGGGTGGTGAAGCCATAGCGCTCCAGTGCCTCGCGGTAGTTGTCGCGAAGCACGGCTTCATCCTCGACGATGGCGATGATGCGCGATGTCATTGGAAGGGGGTGGGCCGGGGGCTTGAGAACGGCTGCCACAAGTTTGCCACATTTCTTCTCTGGATTGCCATCTTGGCGACCGGCGGCTGCCCGCACCGCCGGTTTCAATGGTCTCCGACAACTCATCGGCACGACACCATTGGAGAAGACATGAAGAAGAAGGGACCGAACACCATCCTGGCCATTGCGCTTGTCCTGCTGTCCGGTTTGAGCTGGGGTTCAATGCCGGCGGGATTGTGGCTGGAATCGACGGCTGATACGGGAGAGGAGCCGGCACTACTGCTGGCCACCGACGTGAACATCGAGGTGACAGGCCTGTTGGCCGAAACCACATTGACCCAGCATTTCGTCAACCAGACCGATCAGTTCGCCGAGGGGCGTTACCTGTTTCCGTTGCCGGACAACACCTCGGTCGAGCAACTGGAGATCGTCATAGGCGAGCGCCGCATCGAGGGCGAAATCCAGGAGCGCGGTGAGGCCCGCCAGACCTATCGTCAGGCGCGCGACAGCGGTCGTGCCGCCGGCCTGGTCGAGCGTGACCTGGGCAACCTTTTCGTCACCCGGGTGGCCAATATCCCACCGGGCGAGCGGGTCGAGATCCGCATCGGCTATCGCCAGCGTGTCGATCATGCGCACGGCCGCTTCAGCCTGCGCTTTCCGACCACGGCGGTGCCGCGCTTCGGGCATGGACTGTCCGGCGTTCACGGCCTGGCCGACGGCGGCCGGCGCGGAGCGGATGCCTTTCGGTCCAGCCCCCTTTCCCTGAGTGTGGATCTGGTGCCCGGAATGGGGTTGGCGGCCATCGAGGCCAGCCATCACGAGATCTGGACCGAGCGGCGTGGCGACGGCTGGCGGATCGAACTGCGCGATGAAATGGTCGACTCACGGCGCGACTTCGAGCTGGAATGGACGCCGGCTGAAACCGAATCGATCGAACTGGGCGCCTTTGCCGAGCGCCGGGGGAATCATGAGCATGTATTGCTGATGCTGATGCCGCCGCAGTCGTTCGAGGCGGTGGATACGCCGCGCGAGGCGATCTTCATCATCGACACCTCGGGTTCGATGCGTGGGCAGCCGATGGTGCAGGCGCGTGAGTCGCTGATGTTCGCGTTGGCGAGCCTCGCGCCGCAGGATCGCTTCAACGTCATCGAGTTCAACAACCGCACCCGGGCCCTGTTCAACAATCCGGTCGATGCCACCGAGTCCAATATCGTCGAGGCCAAGCGATGGGTGTCTCGGTTGGATGCGGGTGGCGGCACGGTCATGGGGCCGTCCCTGGCCCTTTCCATGCACGATCCGGTGCCGCCCGGCTTCCTGCGTCAGGTCGTGTTCATCACCGACGGGTTGATCGCCAACGAGTCCGAGGTGCTCGACCAGGTCCGCGGCGATATCGGCGACAGCCGGCTGTTTACTGTCGGCATCGGCCACGGGGTCAACTCCGAGTTCCTGCGCCAGTTGTCGAACATCGGCCGGGG
>SKZJ01000133.1 GCA_007127425.1 Wenzhouxiangella sp. | reverse complement strand
TCGCTCTCCTCATGCGTGGAGGCAAACCGCAGCAGGGAAGCGATGCGCTCGCGTTGCTCGAACTCCTCGATCACGCCTTCCTTGAGTACCGGACCGAAAGCTTTCCAGAACTGATTCCAGCGCTCACCGCCTTCCCGGGCCAGTTTCTCGATCAGGTCGAGACTGCGCTTGACCACCGTGGCGCGGATCTTCTTCAGCAACGGGCTGTCCTGCAGGATCTCGCGCGAGATGTTGAGCGGCAGGTCGGCCGAGTCCACGACCCCGCGCATGAAACGCAGGTAGCGCGGCACCACCTGCTCGGCTGCATCCATGATGAAAACGCGCTGGATGTAGAGCTTGACGCCCTCGCGCTCGTCGCGGTTGATCATCATGTCGAACGGTGCCTGGCCGGGCAAATACAGCAGCAGGCTGTAGCGCTGGTTGCCCTCGACGTGGTGATGGGCCCAGCTCAGCGGCTTTTCCGCGTCGCCGGTCAGCGCCGAGTAGAACTCCTCGTAATCGGAATCCTCAAGCTCGCTCTTCGAGCGCGCCCACAGCGCCTGGCTGTCATTGACCGTCTTGCTTTCCTCGTCCTTTCCGACCTCGACCAGCCGGATCGGGAATGCGATGTGGTTGGAGTAATGACGGATAATGCGCTCGAGCTGCCAGCGATTGAGCAGATCCTTGTGCTCATCGTGCAGCTCCAGGGTGATCGTGGTGCCGGGCTGTTCGCGGGCGATGGTTTCGACCCGGTATTCGCCGTCGCCGGCCGAGGTCCAGCGCACCCCCTGCTCTTCAGCATCGTCGGCACGGCGGGTTTCCACGGTCACGCGGTCGGCGACGATGAACGATGAGTAGAAACCGACGCCGAACTGCCCGATCAGGCTGGCGTCCTGCTTCTGGTCGCCGGTCAGCGACTCCAGGAACTGTCGGGTACCTGAGCGGGCGATCGTCCCCAGATTGGCCACGACCTCCTCGCGGTTCATGCCGATACCCCGGTCGGACACGACCAGGGTGCCGGCCTCGGCATCGAAACTCACCTCAATGGCAAGGTCCTGGTCCAGGCCCTTGAGCGCCTCGTTGGTCAGCGCCTCGAAGCGCAGCTTGTCGCTGGCGTCGGATGCGTTGGAGATCAACTCGCGCAGGAAAATCTCGCGATTGGAATACAGGGCATTGATCATCAGCTTGAGTAGCTGATGCACCTCGGTATCGAACTGACGGGTTTCGACCGTGGCTGTTTCGCTCATGACACGACTCGGATCCATGACTGTTGAGACGGGAACAAATTGGGCCTCACCAGGCGCATTTTCAAGCCGTGAGACGGGGCTTCAGGGCCGACACCCCTGCACCACCATCCGCAACTGACTGATCTGATGCCGATTTGCATCCGTGCGCCCACGCTCGCATAATTGTCTGCCGTCCCCGAAGGACGGGGAGGGACCATACAATAATCGCGGACCGAACCCAACCAGCCGGTCTGCGCGGGCGCTAAGTGCCCGCACCAACCAGACAAAACAGAATAATGCCATGCGTCACCGCTACCAGATCACCATCACCGACTATCGCGGCGCCCGCCACTTCACCCTGAGCCAGCTGATGCGACGCATGCTGGCCGGTGTGGTGGCCGCCCTCGCCCTGGTATTCCTGGGGGGATCGCTGATGATTCACCTGCTGGCCGGAAAGGTCGGGTCTCTCAACCAGGAAGTCGACGAGCTGCAGGCCCTGCACGACACGATCGCCAGCGACAAGGCCGCCCTCGTGGCCCAGCGAACCCAGCTGCAGGACGAAGTCGAGGACAAGGCGCGTGCGCTGTCGGCCATCAGTGCAGAAATCGACCAGATCGAGATCCTCGTCGGCCTTCAGCCCGAACCTGAACGCCCGCTGGTCCAGCGCATCGATACCGCCAGCCAGACCGCGTTTGAAAAGCGACTGATGCTGGAATCCATCCCGTCAGGCTTCCCGGTCGAATCCGGCCGCGTCACCAGCAGTTTCGGTATGCGTCGTCATCCAATTCAAGACCGCATGGCCAAGCACGGCGGCGTGGATCTGCGGGCCCCGCGCGGCACGCCGATCTACGCCACCGCCGACGGCCTGGTCGAATGGGCGTCCAAGCACCACAACAGCGGCCTGGGAAAAATGGTCAAGCTGGTCCACAACTACGGCTTCTCGACCATCTACGGGCACCTCGACGATATCGATGTGGAAGTTGGCCGCTACGTCAAACGCGGCGAATTACTGGGATATTCCGGCAATACGGGGGCATCGACCGCCCCTCACCTTCATTACGAGGTGCGCTACCTGCAGCGACGCCTGGACCCATCGCCCTTCCTGAAATGGTCGATGGAAGACTACGACATACTGTTTACAAAAGAGGATCGCGTTCAATGGGAATCATTAGCCGAGGTCGTGCGCAGAACGGCCAGCGTACCGGAACGACCGTCATTGCGTCAGGCTCAAAGCTGGTCGGCGACCTTGCCCTGAGCGATAACCTGCATATCGACGGCCGCCTGGAAGGCGCAGTGCGTTCGGATGCCGAGGTTTCCATCGGGGAACAAGGCAGCGTCGAGGGCGAAATCGAGGCCCGCAGAATCCTGGTCAGCGGGCAATTCCACGGCAGCATCGATGCCGAGCGCCTGGAGATTGCCGCCGGCGGACGGGTCGACGGCGACGTCGTGGTCGGGGAGTTGGTGATCGAGTCGGGGGCGCAGTTCAACGGCTCGAGCAAGATCCGCGGCCAGGAGGCGCCGCGCCAGCTGGGACATGTGAAAGAGGACGAAGAAAACGCCGCGAGAAGCAAGAACGCTGGAAAGAGCGAGCCCCCGGCAGAAGCCAGTCAGGCAGGATAATACCGACTGAGCCCCGCCCCATCCCTCAACAGAAAAGGCCAGCACGTTGGCTGGCCTTTTCTGATTGTCGCCTGGGAAAAAGCGTCAGGCGCGAGCGCGGGTGCGGCCCGTCAGCTTTTCCTTGATACGTGCAGCCTTGCCTTCCAGGTCACGCAGGTAGAACAGCTTGGCGCGGCGGACTTTGCCGCGACGCTTGACCTTGATCGACTCGATCAGCGGGCTGTAGGTCTGGAAAACACGTTCGACACCGGTGCCGTGCGACATCTTGCGTACGGTGAAGGCGGAGTTGAGGCCGCGATTGCGCTTGGCGATCACCACGCCCTCGAAGGCCTGCAGTCGCTGGCGATCACCCTCACGGACCCACAGATTCACGACGACCGTGTCGCCGGCACCGAATTCCGGGATTTCCCGCTCGGTCTGTTCCTTGTTGATTTCGTCGATGATGTTGCTCATGACTGCTCTTCCCGAATCGTTCAAACAGGCCTCATGCCGAGGCAGACAAGCGGAGCATTATAACGTATGGAGGTAAAAGGTAAAAGGGGAAAAGGTAAAAGGATTTTGGGGGCGCCGGCACGGAAGGGAAACCGCTCCCCTCCTTATCACCTTTCACCTTTCACCTTTCACCTTTTCCCCTTCCAGCAAATCCGGTCGCCGCCGGCGGGTGCGCTCCAGGGCCTGCTCGCGGCGCCACTCGGCGATGCGGGCGTGGTCGCCGCTCAGGAGCACCTCGGGCACCGGCCGGCCGCGCCAGACTTCCGGACGCGTGTAGTGCGGGCAATCGAGCAGGCCGTCGGCAAAAGAATCCTCGATCGCCGAGAGTTCATGCCCAAGGACGCCCGGCAATTGCCGGACCAGGGCATCGATCAGGACGGCGGCAGCCGGCTCGCCACCCGACAGCACGTAGTCTCCGATCGACCACTCCTCGTCGACCAGGCTTTCAAGCACACGCTCGTCAATGCCTTCGTAACGCCCGCAGATCAATATCAGGCGCTCTCGATCAACCAGTTCCATCACGCCGGACTGGTCCAGTCGGCGCCCCTGGGGACTCAAAGCCACCACATGCGCCGGTGGGCCGTCGGCCCGGGCCTCCTCGATGGTTCGCGCCAGCGGCTCCGGACGCATCACCATCCCCGGCCCGCCGCCATACGGTCGATCGTCGACGCTGCGATGGACGCCTGAGGCATGATCTCGCGGATTCCAGCACCTGAGATCCACCCGGCCATCGGCCAGCGCCCTGCCCGTCAGGCCCAGCCCCTTGAGCTGCTCGATCCATTCGGGGAAAAGGGTGATGACGTCGATGCGCTCAAGCATCGTCTTCCAGCCATTCCAGCGGCCAGTCGACCACGATGCGGCCGGCGTCGAGATCGACCTGGCGAATGAACTCATCGACAACGAAGGGGATCAGCACGGAACCATGGCGATCGCCACGCACATCAAGCACGTCGTGGGCGCCCGTCTCCATCAGCGCCGCGACCCGGCCATAGCAGTGGTCATCGATATTGACGACTTCCAGGCCGATCAGGTCTTGCCAGTAGTAGTGTCCTGCCCCGGGTTTGGGCAGACAAGAACGGGGAACCCGGATTTCACCACGACCCAGCGCTGCGGCCGCTTCAGGTGTGTCGATGCCGCGCAATCGCGCCACCAGACGAGGACCGGCCTTGCGCCAGTCCTCGACCACCATTTCCCTGTCGCTCTCACCCACCCACCAGGGGTGGTAATCGAAAATGGCAGTCGGCGGGCGGGTGTGGGAAAAAACCCGCACCCAACCCTGAACGCCCCAGGGACCATTGAAGTGGCCGACAACGGCCGACTCCGACGGCCCCGGGCTGCTCATTACGCGGCCGGCTGAGCCTGCTGGGCCTTGCGCGCCTCGATGACCAGCTTGCTCACGCGCTCGGACACCTGCGCACCCTGCTTGACCCAGTGGTCGATGCGGCTGGTGTCCAGACGCAGGCGCTCGTCCTGACCACGAGCCACCGGGTTGAAGAACCCGAGGCGCTCGATGTTGCGGCCGTCACGCGAATTGCGGCTGTCGGTCACCACGATTTGATAGAAGGGCTGCTTCTTGGCACCACCCCGGCTGAGACGAATCTTGACCATGTTCTCTCCTGAAAATGAGCCCCGAAGCCAGACCGGCTCCGGCACTGCAAAACTTGCTGAATCGGCAAACCCGCAATTTTACTGGAATTCACCCGCCAAGGGAAGAGGAATTAGCGCCCTGGCCCCCCTGACCCTGTCTAGAACGGCATCCCGCCCCCGCCGGGCATGCCGCCGCCGGGCAGACGCTTCATCATCTTCTGCATCGCGCCTTTCGACCCCACCTTTTTCATCATCTTCTGCATCTGCTTGTGCTGCTTGAGCAGGCGGTTGACGTCCTGGATCTGCAGACCGGAGCCGGCGGCGATACGGCGCTTGCGCGAGCCCCTGATGATGTCGGGATAACGGCGCTCATTCGGCGTCATGGAGTTGATGATGGCCACCATGCGCCTGGTCTGGCGGTCGTCCACCTTCGACTTGACCGCATCGGACAGGTTGCCCATGCCCGGCAGCTTGTCCATCAGCGACCCCATGCCGCCAAGACTTTCCATCTGGATGAGCTGGTCGCGAAAGTCATCCAGGCCAAAACGCTTGCTCGCCTTGCCGACCTTGCCGGCCAGTCGCTTGGCCTTCTTCTGATCGACCTTGCGCTCGACTTCCTCGACCAGGCTGAGCACGTCGCCCATGCCGAGAATGCGTGAGGCCAGGCGATCCGGATGGAACGGCTCCAGGCCGTCGATCTTCTCGCCGGTACCGAGGAACTTGATCGGCGCTCCGGTGATCTGCCGGACCGACAGTGCCGCACCGCCGCGAGCATCGCCATCGGTCTTGGTCAGCACCACCCCGGTCAGCGGCAATGCCTCGTGGAAGGCCTTCGCGGTATTGGCGGCATCCTGGCCGGTCATGGCATCAACCACGAACAGTACCTCGGCCGGATTGATCTCGGCGTGGACGCGGCGGATCTCGTCCATCATCGCCTCGTCCACCGCCAGCCGGCCGGCGGTGTCGAGAATCAGGACATCAGCGAACTGCTTGCGCGCATGCTCGTGCGCCTCGCGGGCGATGACCACGGCATCGTCGACGCGATCGGAGCGATAAAACCCGGCCTCGACCTGTCCGGCCAGGGTTTCGAGCTGATCGATGGCGGCTGGACGGTAAATGTCGCAACTGGCCATGACCACCTTTTTCTTGTGGCGCTCGCGCAGCAGGTTGGCCAGCTTGCCGGCAGTGGTGGTCTTGCCTGCGCCCTGCAGGCCGGCCAGCAGGATCACCACCGGTGCCTGGCGCTCCAGGTTGAGTGGTGCCTGCTCTTCACCCAGTACGCGCTTGAGCTCCTCGTGCACGACCTTGACCAGCGCCTCGCCCGGCTTGAGACTGCCGGCCACTTCGTGGCCAATGGCCCGCTCGCTGACCTGGGCAATGAAATCCTTGACCACCGGCAGGGCGACATCGGCCTCGAGCAGGGCCACGCGCACCTCGCGCAGGGCCTCGCGGATATTGTCTTCGGTCAGCCGGCCGCGACCCTTGAGCCGCTCCAGGGATCCGGTCAGTCGTTTACTGAGTTGGTCGAACATCGGTCAAACACTCGGGATTCAGGCCAGAACTGCCATTATACTTAAGCCATACTCATTATCAGACAAGCTTCTGCCCCAATCGTGGACCCGATGACCCTGCTCGCACCACTGGCGGTAATACTGTACCTGGCTGCCGGTAGCCTCATCGCGCTGGGCTACTACCGCTCTGCACCGACGCTGCGAAAGTTTGGCACTGCCTCTGCCGTCGCAGCCACGCTTGTGCACGCCAGCGTGGCCTGGCAGGCAATGGCCACGCCGCTTGGCTGGGACGTCAACTTCGTCCATACCCTGTCCCTAGCCGCATTGATGGTCGTCGCCGTCCTGCTGCTGACCAGCCCGTGGTCGAGGACCGTGGAGACCGGCATCATCGCCTTTCCCGGTGCCGCGCTCTGCGTGACCCTGCAATGGCTGCTGACCCCCGAGCCACTGGTCTTGACCCAGGTTTCGGCCATGCTGGAGATCCATGTTTTTACCTCATTGCTCGCCTACAGCCTGCTGTCGATCGCGGCCATCAACGCCCTGATGCTGGCGGCCCAGGACTATGCCTTGCGCCACCCGCGTCCGTTGCGACAGCTCGAGTTGTTACCACCCCTGGCCGTCATCGAAACCGTGATGTTCCGCCTGATCGCCGCCGGCTGGGTGGTGCTGACCGCCAGTCTGGTGACCGGACTGATTTTCATCGATAACCTGTTCGACCAGCACCTGGTTCACAAAACCGCGCTGTCGCTGCTCTCCTGGGTACTGTTCACCGCCCTGCTGGCCGGGCGTCACTGGTTGGGCTGGCGCGGACGCCATGCCGTCAACCTGACCCTGGCAGCGATGGTCGTTCTGGCGCTGGCCTACTTCGGCAGCAAACTGGTGCTGGAAGTCTTCCTGGATCGGAGCTGGATGATCTCGGCCGGCGCCTGACGATCAATCTGCAATGACCCAGCTTCCCCTGACCACACTCTTCATCATCCTGGCGGTACTGATCGTGCTGTCGGCATTCTTTTCCAGTTCCGAGACCGGTTTGGTGGCGCTCAACCGTTACCGACTGCGCCACCAGGTCAACAGCGGCCATCGCGGCGCACGCCTGGCACAAGGCCTGCTGAACAAGCCCGACCGCATGTTCGGCTTGATCCTGCTGGGCAACAACCTGGTCAACATCCTGGCCGCTTCCATCGCCACCCTGATCGCCTTGAGGCTGCTCGGCGAAGGAGGTATCTGGGTATCGACCCTGGCCCTGACGGTGGTGATCCTGATTTTTGCCGAGGTCGCTCCCAAGACCCTGGCGGCACTCTACCCCGAACGGATCGCCTACCCGGCCAGCTACGTCCTCACTCCGCTGCTCAAAATCCTTTACCCGGCCGTTTGGCTGACCAATGTCATGGCCGCGACCCTGCTCAAGCCCTTTGGGGTGAGCCAGAAGGGCCTGCATCAGGATTCACTCAGCCGGGAGGAACTGCGTACCCTGGTCAAGGAGGGTGGAAAAAAGATATCGCTCGATCACCGCCAGATGCTGATCAATATCCTCGATCTGGAACATGGCACGGTCGACGATGTGATGGTGCCGCGCCAGGATATCGTCGGCCTCGATCTCGACGCTGACTGGGAAACCATAATGCAGGCGCTGACCGAGAGCATCTATACCCGCATGCCGGTCTGGCGCGGCGACCTCGACAATATCGTCGGTCTCCTGCACATCCGCACCATCCTCTCGCGACTGATCCAGAACCGGCTTGACCGGGACGGCTTGCTCAGGGCTGTACGCAGCCCCTACTTCGTCCCCGAAGGCACGCCGCTGACCCAGCAAATGCTGGAGTTCCAAAGCCGTGAACGCCGACTGGGGCTGGTGGTGGACGAATACGGTGACATCCAGGGCCTGGTCACGCTCGACGATATCCTCGAAGAGATCGTGGGCGAGTACACCACCGAGGGCGGCGGCCGCCAGAAACTGATCCGCAAGCTCGAAGACGGCAGCTGGATTGTCGATGGCGGCGCCACCCTGCGCATGCTTAACCGACGCATGGACTGGCAACTGCCCACCAGCGGCGCCAAGACCCTCAACGGCCTCATCCTAGAGCATCTGGAATCCCTGCCCGACGGGCGAACCAGCCTGAAAATCGACGACCACATTTTCACCATCGTCGACATGGTCGACAAGCGCATC
>SKZJ01000308.1 GCA_007127425.1 Wenzhouxiangella sp. | reverse complement strand
CCACCAGGGCCTGGTGAATCTCGTCAACGGATTTCGAGAAAGCACCTTCGAGGCTGCGATGGGCCGCGCGTGCCGCCTTCTCGCTGGCCGATGCGATGAGATCGGCCACCGCTTCGGCCTGGGCCAGATCCATCCGATCATTGAGAAAGGCGCGCTGGCTGAATTCTCCGGGTGCGGCCCGGCGGGCCCCGGCGGCAACGGCCGCGGTAACGACCAGTTCCAGTACGACGGGCGAGCCATGCGCCTGGATCTCGACCACATCTTCGCCGGTAAACGAGTGGGGGCCGGCGAAGCGGATCAGCAGGCCGGTATCGATGACCGCGCCCTCGGCATCGTGGAAGTGTCGCAGGCTGGCGGTCCGCACAGTCGGCAGTGAACCCGACAACTGTTCGGCAATGGTGAAGGCCTTCGGACCCGACAGCCGCACCACTCCGACCCCACCGCGGCCCGGCGGTGTGGCGATGGCGACAATGGTATCGGCGGGAACGGACATAGGTCGGGATTGTGCCACGGCTCGGACAATTGGACAGGGGTGGTGCTGGTGTGGTGGGCAATGGTCGTTATTCTGGGCAGGCCGGGCGATCGATCTCAATGGGTTTTCACAGGACTATGGCGCTTTGGTGCCACTGCATTACGCCTTCGAAAACTTCAGGAGGTTTTCGTCCCGAACAACGTGGATTGGAAAGTATTGCAGCGGCCAGACTCGTGCCAACTTCCGCGCCCGGCCTGCGCAGAATAACGACCATTACCCACCACTCGAGAGGTTGGGGTTGGTTGACGACACTCCCAACCTATCAGCACCGGGTCGTGCCGAGGCCGGCGGACCGGAAAGGTCGCGGAAACCGACATCCACACGACCGCACCATCTTCATTGAGGAAGTTGTTCGGAGCCCGAAATCAGCCCGGTGGCACCAGGCTGATTTCGTCGGCACCAGAACGCCCGCTGGGCTCACCGAACCGTCATGGCCGTTCGGCCTTTCCGGTCCGCCGGCCTCGGCACGACCCGGTGCCTACCCCCGCATTTAGCGCTTCTTGGCCGCCTCTTCCAGGTCAAGCCGACGCAGGATGTACCACTGCTGCGCCAGAGAGACACCAGCGTTGGTGGCCCAGTACAGCACCAACCCGGCCGGGAACAGCGCGAACAGGAAGGCGAACACCACCGGCAGGTACATCATGATCTTGCGCTGCATCGGGTCCATGCCGGCAGTCGGCATGAGTCGCTGCGTGACGATCATGAAGATGCCGTTGAGAACCGGCAGGATGAAATAGGGATCCGGCCGACTGAGATCGGGCACCCACAGGAACGAGGTCTGTCGCAGTTCGACCGATTCGAGCAGCACCCAGTAGAGCGAAATGAAGATCGGGATCTGTACCAGGATCGGCAGGCAGCCGCCGAGCGGATTGACCTTCTCCTTCTTGTAGATCTCCATCATGGCCTGGCCGAACTTCTGCCGGTCGTCGCCGTAGCGTTCCTTGAGCTGCTGAATGCGCGGCTGCAGCTTGCGAAGCTTGCCCATGGAACGGAACTGGGCTTCGGTAAGCTTGTAGAACAACAGCTTGATCAGCAGAGTCAACACGACGATCGACCAGCCCCAGTGCTGGATCACCATGTGGATCTTGTCGAGCGCCCAGAACAGTGGTTGCGACAGGATGCGGAACCAGCGGTAGTCCACGGTCAGGCGCAGGCCCGGCGCAACCTCATCGAGGCGATTCTGCAGCTTGGGTCCGGCATACAACCGTGCGTTGAAACGGTAGCTGTCGCCGTCGGGCACCTCTACTTGCGGCGAGGTGGCGGCCAGGATGTAGCGGGGCAGGCGCTCACTGGTGACGTGGCGAGTAGTGTAGCGGTGACGCTGATCGGCCGGCGGAATCCAGGCGGTCAGGAAGTAGTGCTGGATCATCGCCGCCCAGCCCTCGTCGAAGGTGCCTTCGAAGGGACGCGATTCGATATCGCCCCAGCTGATTTTCTTCAGCGCATCCTCGGGGTTGAAGACGGCTGCACCGTTGAAGCTGAAACGCTCGGGGTTGGTGAAGGCAAAGCCGGCATCCGAAAAGTCGGGGCGGGTGCGCTGCAACTGCACGTAACGGGCACCACGCCAGCTCTCACCACTTCGGTTGATGACCTCGATATCGAGGTCGACCACATAGTCGCCGCGGTGGAAGGTCCAGGTCGCGACAACTTCCAGGCCGCTCTCGTCGCGCCAGGTCAGCGGCACTTCCAGACGGTCCTGTCCCGGGGCCAGCTCGTAGTGGTCCTGCTCGAATTCCCAGCGGCTGCGATGGTTGGGCGCGGGGTTGGCGCCGCTGAGCAGGCCGGCCTGGGCGACGAACAGGTCGGGCAGTTCCTCGACCAGCAGCGTGAACGGCTCGTCGGGTCGGTCGACGCTGACCGGATAGTCTTTCAGCCGGAGGTCGACCAGCGTGCCGCCGTTGGCGTCAAGATCGACCACCAGTACATCGGTGTTGATCTCGATGCGACGACTGGCACGAATCTCGGCCTGGGCGGGTCGCTCGGCATCGGCGGTGGAGCGATCCTCGAAGTCCGGCACGTCCGGAAGGTCGGGCGCATCCGGCGCATCGGCCATTTCGGGCAAGTCACCGGTTTCGGTATCGAAGGTCTCGCGGGCGTCAGCCGGGGGCTGTTGCGTCGTCGGCTGGCGCGGAGGCGAATAGTCGCTCTGCCACTCCATGTAGATCAGGAAGCCGAGCAGGGCGAGGATGAGTATGAAGAATGTGCGTGTATTCATTGATCGACGCTAAACCGTTGCCATAACTGATCGAGCGCCTCACGCAGGCCGGACTTGTCGACGCCGGCAGCGGCCTTGCGGGCCACAACGACGTAATCCATGGCCTTCAAGTGCGCTCGCTGGTGACGAAAGCTTTCCCTGATCTGGCGGCGAATGCGATTGCGCACGACCGCTTTGTTGGAAACCCGACGCGAAACCGCCATGCCGAGACGTGGTTCTTCAGCCGGCGCATAATGGATCGTGAAATAACGATTGCTCCGGGCTTTCCGGGTCGCGAAGACCCGGGAAAACTCGGGCCCGGCGAGCAACCGCGCCTGGCGCGGCAGGTCGAGCCGGCCGGGCATGGAGCTGCTTATCGGCCGGCGGTGGAAGCCAGACGCTTGCGGCCCTTGGCACGGCGCGCATTAATGATGGCTCGGCCCGAGCGGGTCGCCATACGGGCACGAAAACCGTGACGGCGTAGGCGCTTGATTCGACTTGGCTGGAAAGTGCGTTTCATGACTGATTCCGTAAATGCTTGAAGGCGAGTAAGATGGGCCGGCGACGACCTGCCTCGGGGCCGTCCGGCAAAACCCTAACAAAAGACATCAAGGATAGCGCTGATTTAGCTATTCTGTCAATGTCCTCAGGGTGTCGGAAAATGGCAGGCGACTGGGGTGAATAATATGGGAACGGCAGACGAGCGGGATGAATTTGGCGATCAACGCGGCTAGACTTGAGGGCTTATGAGCGGGCAGCAGCAAATAGAGGATATTGCCACCTTGTGGCAACAGTGCCTCGACCGGCTCGAGCGACACGTTCCGTTGGAAGAACTCAACACCTGGATTCGACCGCTGCAACTGGTTAACGGCAATGGCAACGGTCACAAGGTGCGCCTGAGCGCGCCGAACGATCTGGTGCGCGAGCAGGTACGGACGTACTACCTCGACATGGTGCGTGACTTCTTTTCGCACCACGGTTTTGAGCGCGACCAGGTCGTGATCGATGTCGGCGGCCAGGCCAGGCGTGAATCGAAAGCCCCGGCCGGTTCGCCGCGCACCGGCGCCGCGTTCGGCCTGGACGATCGTTACGATTTCGACAACTTCGTGCTGGGCAAGTCCAACGAATTGGCGTTCGCCGCCGCCCAGCAGGTTGCCAGCAGTCCCGGTACGGCCTACAACCCGCTGTTGCTCTACGGCAGCACCGGCCTGGGCAAGACCCACCTGCTGCACGCCGCCGGTCGCTTCATCGCCGACAACAACCCCGATGCGCGGGTCATGTACCTGCACTCCGAGAAGTTCGTCAGCGAAATGATCCAGTCGCTCAGACGCAACAGCATCGATGCCTTCAAGCGACGCTACCGATCAGTGGACACGCTGCTGATCGACGATATCCAGTTCTTCGCCGGCAAGGACCGCACGCAGGAAGAATTCTTCCACACCTTCAACGCCCTGCTCGAATCGCGCCAGCAGATCATTCTGACCTGTGACCGCTTTCCCAAGGAAGTCAACGGCATCGAGGCCCGGCTGCGGTCGCGCTTCGGCTGGGGGCTGACGGTCTCGATCGAGCCGCCGGACTTCGAAACCCGCGTGGCCATCCTGCAGAAGAAGGCCCTTGAGCGCGGCCTGGAACTGGACGAATCGGTCGCCTTCCTGGTGGCCAAGCGGATTCGCTCTCACGTTCGAGATCTCGAGGGGGCGCTCAACTCGCTGATCGCCAACGCCCGTTTTTCCGGGCGCAGCATCGACGAGGAGTACACCCGCGAGATTCTGCGTGACGTGCTGGCCGTACACGACCGGCTGGTCACCATCGAGAACATCCAGAAGACGGTCGCGGATTTCTACCAGTTGCGGGTGACTGACCTGCTGTCGAGACGGCGCAGTCGCTCGATCGCGCGCCCACGTCAGATGGCGATGTTCTTGGCCAAGGAACTGACCGAACATTCCCTGCCCGAGATCGGCAATGCTTTCGGCGGGCGGGACCACACGACAGTATTGCACGCTTGTCGTAAAATCAAGAGCCTGTGCGAGTCCGATGGTCGCTTGCGGGAGGAACGTGCGCGACTGTCCAGGGAGTTATCCAGTTAGGGTGGCGGACAACAGGTGCACGAGCTGTGGATAACTTCAAACAGCAAAGTTGTCCACACACCATGCACAGGAAGGGAGCGGTTTACCTACACCGCAATGTTGATTTCAATTTATTGATTAATAACGAAAAATTTGGTTTTCAACAGTTTGCACAAGCCCTGTTACTACTAATTTTTCTTTCTTATAAACAACTAACAACAACAGGACATCGGTTCCTGTGGCTTTGAAGGAGCAACCATGAAGTTCTCGATTCCGCGTGAGACGTTGCTGGCACCGATTTCACAGGTGGTCAATGTGGTGGAGCGTCGGCAAACGCTTCCCGTTCTGGCCAACTTCCTGATCGAGGCCGTAGACGAGGGACTACGCATCACCGGTACGGACATGGAGGTGGAAGTGGTTGCCCGTGCTCCGGCTGAAGTGGCACAAGGGGGCAGCATCACGGTTCCGGCGCGCAAGCTGGTCGATATCTGCCGCGCCCTGCCCGAGGGGGTGCAGATCAACGTCCAGCTCAATGACGACAAGCTGGCGCTGCATGCCGGGCGTAGTCGTTTTACCCTGTCCACCCTGCCGGCAACCGAGTTTCCTTCCAGCGACCAGGCCGAGACCCTGGCCACTTACGAGATCAACCAGGGCCGGATGCGCTGGCTGCTGGAGAAGACTGCCTTTGCCATGGCGCAGCAGGATGTCCGGCATTACCTCAACGGCTTGCTGCTGGAGTTTCGCGAAGGTCAGCTGCGGGCCGTGGCAACCGATGGGCATCGGCTGGCGCTGGCCGAGTTCCCGGCCGATATTTCCGGGGAGCTGCGCAGCGTGATCGTGCCGCGCAAGGGCGTGATGGAAATGACCCGGATCCTCGAGGATATCGACGAACCGCTGAAGCTGACCCTGGGTCAGGGGTTTCTGCGCGTCGACCGGGAGCGGGTGGTCATGACCACCAAGCTGATCGACGGGCGTTTCCCGGACTACGAGGCGGTCATTCCGCTGACCAGCGAGCAGCCGCTGCAGGCCGACCGCGGTGAGTTCACCCATGCCCTGCAACGTGCCGCGATTCTTTCCAACGAGAAGTATCGCGGGGTGCGGCTGGAAATGCTGCCGGACACGCTGCGTATCGTGGCCCACAACCCGCAGCAGGAAGAAGCCACCGAAGAGATCGAGGCCGAGCACGTGTTCGACAAGCTCAAGGTCGGCTTCAACGTCAACTATCTGCTCGATGCGCTCGGTGCCATGGAGGGAGAGAAAGTCGCCGTTTCCCTGAAGGATGCCAACAGCTCCTGCCTGGTGACCGATACCGATACCGAGGCGGTTCGCCAAGTGGTCATGCCGCTCAAGCTCTGAAGCGGCTGGCGACCGCGTTGTCTTGAGTATCGACTGGCTCAGCATTCGCGGGCTGCGTAACCTCGAACCACTCGAGCTTCACCCTGCCCCCGGCATCAACTGGCTTTACGGCGCCAACGGCGCCGGCAAGACCAGCGTGCTTGAGGCCATCTACCTTCTTGCCCGCGGGCGTTCTTTTAGAGCATCAACCATCTCCGGTGTTATCCAGCACGGCAGCGAGGCGCTGTCCGTGGTGGCACGGCGCAGAGATGGCTGCACGCTGGGCGTTGAACGCCAGTCGAAATCCTGGCGTGGACGAATCGACGGTCGGGACTGCCAGCGGGTCAGCGAGTTCGCGGCCAGACTGCCGCTGGTGTTGATCGAGCCGGATAGCCACCGCCTGGTCGACGGCGGGCCGGATCAGCGCCGACAGTACCTGGACTGGCTGTTGTTCCACGTGGAACATTCCTACCTGGTCACCTGGCGTCGCTACGCGCGGGTCCTGAGACAACGCAATGCCGCCCTCAAGACCGGGGCCGGTGACCGGGTACTCGATGCACTTGAGCCCGAATTCATTCAGGCCGGCGAGGCCGTCAATCACTTGCGTGCAGCCCAGGCAGAGGAAGTCGGGCGCCTGGTGCTCGATCTGGTCGACACGCTGGGCTTTTCATTGCCGGGAGAGCTGGGCTTTCGCTACCGCCCGGGCCACCCCGCTGACACGACGCTGGCGGCGGCAGCGCGTGAGCATCGAACGCGGGAACGTGAGCGCGGCTTCAGTCGTTGCGGCCCCCACCGTGCTGAGCTGGTCCTGACCTGCGGGGGGCACCCAGCTGCCAGTGAAATGTCCAGGGGGCAGCAGAAGCTGCTGGCCGTTGTGCTGCAATTGGCCGGCCTCGACCTGCTGACACGACACGCAAGCTCACCACCGCTGCTTTTGCTCGACGACCCGGTGTCCGAACTTGACGAGCGCCATCTGGGCCAACTGCTCGACTGGCTCGAGGCCGGAGAGGCGCAGGGCTGGGTCACCGCAACCACTCCGGGGCGCGAAGGAATGTCGATGTTCCACGTGGAACAGGGCCGGGTTCAGCCAATGGTATAATCGATTGGTTTACATCCGCTGCGGCGGACCGTTCGCGCACAACCGATTCCAGGAAGCACATTCAATGGCGCAGGACAGTTACGGCTCAACCAGCATCAAGGTCCTCAAGGGACTGGATGCTGTTCGCAAGCGGCCGGGCATGTACATCGGCGACACCGATGACGGTACCGGCCTCCATCACATGGTTTTCGAGGTCGTCGACAACTCCATCGACGAAGCCCTCGCCGGTTATTGCGACCGCATCCGCGTGATTCTCCACGGCGACGGTGCGGTCAGTGTCAGCGACAACGGGCGCGGTATCCCGGTCGACCAGCACGAGGAAGAAGGACGCTCGGCTGCCGAAGTGATCATGACCGTGCTGCACGCCGGCGGCAAGTTCGACGACGATTCCTACAAGGTTTCCGGCGGCCTGCACGGTGTCGGCGTCTCCGTGGTCAATGCGCTGTCCGAGCACCTGGAACTGGTCATTCACCGACAGGGCAAGCGCTGGTACCAGGGCTTCCGCGATGGTGTGCCTGAAGCCCCGATGGCGCCGACCGGTGACAGCGACCGATCGGGCACGGAGATCCGCTTCCTGCCCAGCCGAGAAACCTTCACCGATACCGAATTTCACTATGACATGCTCGCCAAGCGCCTGCGCGAATTGAGTTTTCTTAACTCGGGTATCGAAATCGAGTTGATCGACGAGCGCTCCGGCAAGCGTGATCGTTTCTGCTACGAAGGCGGCATTCGTTCATTCGTTCAGCATCTGAGCGAGAAGAAAAGCCCGCTGCACCCCAACGCCCTGTATTTCGAGCAGGAAATCGACGGCATCACCGTCGAGGCCGCGCTGCAGTGGACTGACGCCTACCAGGAAAGCGTGTTCTGCTTTACCAATACCATTCCCCAGCGCGATGGTGGCACCCACCTGGCCGGATTCCGCGCCGCATTGACCCGAACGATCAACCACTACATCGAGGAAGCCGGCCTGGCGAAGAAGGCCAAGGTCCAGACCACCGGTGATGACTGCCGGGAAGGGCTGATTGCCGTGCTGTCGGTCAAGGCGCCTGATCCCAAGTTCTCCTCGCAGACCAAGGACAAGCTGGTCTCATCGGACGTCAAGCCGGTAGTCGAGTCGGCCGTCGCCGAGAACCTGCGCGACTTCCTGCTCGAGCACCCCAACGAGGCCAAGGTCATCGTCGGCAAGGTGCTCGAGGCCGCCCGGGCCCGCGAAGCGGCCCGCAAGGCCCGGGACATGACCCGACGCAAGGGCGTGCTGGATATTGCCGGCCTGCCGGGCAAGCTGGCCGACTGCCAGGAGAAGGATCCGGCCCTTTCCGAACTGTTCATCGTCGAGGGCGACTCCGCCGGCGGTTCGGCCAAGCAGGGCCGTAACCGCAAGAACCAGGCGATCCTGCCACTCAAGGGCAAGAT
>SKZJ01000194.1 GCA_007127425.1 Wenzhouxiangella sp. | reverse complement strand
CCCTGATGCTGAATCAGGCAGACTTTATTTGTATTATAATTCTCTCTATTATTCTTTTTCAGAATTGTAATCGGTTGTAGTTTTATTATGATATTATTTAACTGATACAATTCATACATTTTGTCATTTCCTCTCGAAAGAGCATAAATGAGGTATGTTTTCAGAGTAAATATTAGTATTCGGCACCTCTATACCATTACATCCTAAACCTGCATTTTAATGAATAGTTTAAATATAACTGATATGGATATATATCTGATATTATTTATTACTCAACGATTTTATAATCTCATTTCTTTTTTGATGAATTATTTTTAGAGCCTTTCCTAATGCTCTAATTTTCTTCTTTTCAGATTTGCCTTTAACAATATCATTAACAATATCCAACTTCAAATCCTTAATATATTCATCTTTTAATTCTAATAATTCATCATACCTTGCTAAATCAACTCCTATTTCTTGTATTTCCCTATCCGACATTGAACTCATTTTTCTTTTTGATGGCAAAGTATCAATAGCTCTGATGATTATTATCTGTTTTTCATACTTCTGCAATAACATTAAATCAATTAATAACTCTTCATACCCTTTATCATTAATATTTACACCAATATTTTTAATACTGTTTTTATTCTCCCCATTCTCATTCATCCATGTAGGAGAATATACATCAAACATTTTTGAAATATTAAAGTTAAACTTACTGATATCATCTTTTAGTTCATATAACGTTTGTATTCTCCATAAATTAATAATCAATTCACTACATTCTTTTCTTAGTCTATTTCTTTTATGACTGTTTTTGGTTGATTTTTCATCGGTCACCAATTCAGCGATACGAAATGAGATCCACCGTGTTAAATAGTTGTTAGACTCATCATAATCACTTATAATGCTTTTAGCGACCTTCGCCACTTTTTCCCATTTCTGTAATTTTCCCTTTTTCATCAAGGATAAGTACTTGTGCTTCAACATCTCTCTCCTCCATTTTGGATTCTATTTTTCTTGAATATTTTCGCTTGAATACCCGAAATACAAGGTTCAGCTTCCTATCCCTCAATATTTTTAACAACATATCCTTTCTTATCATTACTCTTTCCCCTGAAAATGCAGGATACTCTTCAGTTTCATATTCATCCAACCATGCTTCCGACTTAACAATAATATTATTCTTATCTGCCATATAATTGAATGATTTTGCATCACGGCTTAATCCCAATTGATCAACAATATGTTTACTGATTGTAAGGATCGAACGACTTAGTTGTGGCCATTTTGGGTCAAAGGCGTGCATGGATTTTTCACTATGATATCTTACTATAATGGGAATCATTTTAAAATTATCATATTCAAATCGCCCTTCATGGACATCATTGATATCTGGTTCATTATTTATAGCAAAGATATCTTCATACTGGTCTATATTCTGATCATATGATATGGATATTTCTGGAAACGGCAGTGTATAATGATCATCTGTATTTGCCACCATCATTGCAAATGATATTACTAAAGGAACGGGAATAAGAACTGATTCAATATCAACATATTTACTATGCGTTTTTGAGTATAGTCGGTAATTAGATCCGACAATTACCCAGTTGTTATTATTATAATTATCTATAATAAAATCAGATACTTCAATAACTTTTCCATAATTGTCATCTACTACATTAATAATATCAGTTGGTGGGAATGTTCTAATTTCAGAGGTAATATACGGATCAGCATTAAATATCTCGTGATTAATCCAATCTATCCATTCATCTTCGACTACAGGAAGTTCCCGAATCATTTCACCCGCCGCCATAAACATTGCATGTCTTTCAGCATAAGTCTGAAGGGTTTCAATAGTTGGGTGAGTTCCCTGACGGTTTGAGTATAACTCCCAACCTCTATTTCTAACGTTTTCTGAATAGTATTGATAACAATCTTCATTTGATATTTTCCACTTTTCTGTTATCCATCTTTCAGCCTTTACTCCAACATCACATCTATGTAAACCAAAACATCTAGCCAAAGGGGAATACCAATATGGAAGTGTATCCATTATATCAAACTCGAACGACCATTTTCTCCCTTTATGTTTACTAACAGATCGTCTCATTTTATCGCTTTCAGAGATTGATAATTGATATTTTGGAATATTAGTTCCTTCAACTTTTTTTATAGCGTTCTCATCTAACACAGTGGCATCTTTTTCCAATATTTCTTTGAGTATTATTTTGGCCTGCTGCTTTATACCCGCATGTGGAAATTCTTCATTCTCAATATGCATATAAATAGTATTAATAAATAGATAATAGTTTATAGGCACATTCTTTACCATATGTAATATTAAAAACATTAACCACTCTCTTGCAGACATCCAGAATCTACCTCGTTCAAGATGTGTTAGTTCTACAAAGTCCTTGAAAAGGTTAATATCATAATATAATATCTTCCTTATACAATGAATTGCCTGCCACCTTGTCCTATTATCAGGCTGTTCTAAACAATCATAAAGAAATAAGACAAGAGAATTATTTATATCGACATCTTCATATCTTGTTTGCCCACTATCTATATTATCAATCTGATAAATTTGGTTCAATACTTCGTTCAATACATCATAATTATCCTGTTCATTTAAATAATTGGATATAGGAATGATACATTCATATACTTGTTGCACCGGTAATTCTTTTAAATTATATATAATTCCCGATATTAGTATAGAAGGAATATTACTTTCCTTCAGATTTTTATTTTTATTAATTACCTCATATGTCTCCTGAAATATTTCAGTGTAAACCAACATGCTTTTAAGATTATGTTTTATATATGATGGGAACAACTCTTCATATTTATTAATCACCGTCTGGTTATTTCCCCATTCTTTCAACATTTCTATAATGAATCCATTTATCAATACTATTTGATTGGATAAGGTATTGACACGAATATTAAGAAGTTTATCTAATAACTTTAATCTTTGTTCACCGTTGATCCTGTTTTTTAACCATGACAATAATTTACTTTTCTCTGAATATTCTATTTCTTCGTTGGCGACAATATCATCTATTTTATCTATAAGTTTTGATTTATTCATCTTTTTCAGATTATTTATTCTATTTTTAGGATATTTATCCTCAATATATGAATAACCATAACTATCATATACATCCATACTAATAGCCTTAATCTTTAAACAATATTCTTTGTTGTTTCTGACTATGTCTATACAACCCGAAGGCATTCCATTCTTTTTTCCCCATTCGATTAACCTATCACAGTAGTCATAATTTTCAAGTGTATCTATTTCATGAATTACACGTTGTGCAATCTCTAAATAGTATTCTTTTGTTTTATATTGATCTAAACTTAATAAGCGGTTAAGTAAATCTAAACTGGTAGTTACATAATTATCATCTATTCTTGCAATTTCACCTAAGTGAAACAACACATTCATATCATAGTAATCACCATTTAATAAACCATCCATCATTCCAACAACTAAATCTTTTATATCCTTCCATCCCTTTTTATGTAGATTTATCACAGCACTAAATCCTGTGGATGGATGTAAGGATGAGACACCTCTAATCACATAATTCCAAGGTATATATTCCTCATTATCGATTATATTATGACATTTCTGCAACTCGTTAAATAATCTTGTAGCAGCTAATTTATTGCCACCATTGATATTTACCGAACTATTATAAGCCACCTCTGAAATTGCTCTTAAGTAATATGGTGCATCATAATCAATATCATTAGATTTCTCTAATGCCACATTAAATAACCTTCTTGACTTCACCGGATCAATCCTTCTTAAGTAGAACGAGCATTTCATCATTACATTTAAATATTCATAGGCCCGTTTATGCTGATCTTCGAGCGATTTTATAAGCTCTTCAATTATTTCAACAACTAATGTTTGTGTTTTTGTATATGTGTAGAGATATTCACAACATTCCAAATAGAATTTAATTATATCTCCTTTTATTATATCTTTAGCATCAAATATTAATTTCCTTATTAATGATTCGATGTCACCTTTATAAGAGCTCAATATTCTTATTGCCAACAATACAAATATATCATAACTTTTACTTCCCTTATACCATCTTGCATCCGATGCTCTTTTGTATTTAATATATATTGAATATATCTGCTTTTCTACCTTCTTCTTTTCATATTTATAATATAATGCATAAGAATGAAGATTCATCATAGGCAGGATCTGTTCAATTATTTTAGATTCATCATAAATATCACTTCTGTGTTCATTATTATTCTTTTCATGTAATATTTTCAAACTGGGAGAATATCTATATAGTTTTTCAATATTTAATTCATCATTATTTATCACAGAACATAACCCTATAAAACGAGTTAATTTATCCCACTTATTAAACCAATCTTTATTCGAATAAATACCAGGTAGAATATCTTTTATTTGAGGTTTATATTTTTTTATAATATCATTTAAGCGACGTGCTCCCACCTTATTCTTTATACATAATTCAATAAAAGGTATCAGCCATACATATGAATGGCTATATATTCTTGAAGATGGTTTAATGCTTATTCTAACCTTATTTAATAGCTTACTTATATGATTGTCATTTCTATAGACTACACCCGCTTCATACATACCTGCTAACGCACTTGCTTTCATCAAATCCTCAAACACCATTTTATTATATATATTATACAGCTCCGTCCTTGTCCTTTCCTTCGATAATCTAATAAATAGTTGATATGTCACTACATACTGAATACCTTTCGGTCTCCATTTATTAATAACGTTTTTAACTTCATCTACTTTATTCTCATTAATTAAAGTAATACATACATTTATACTATCATCAAAAGTATACTCGAAATTATTCCAATTGTTGTTACGCGCTTCGATAATGTGCATACGTAACCATTCTTTCCCCTTTTCTAAATGTTGACGTATGTATTTATTCTTGTGGTTTATATTTGATAATGCGGCACTTATACGAAAGTGCATTTTACCTATTTTAGAATTGTCGCGCTCATTATTTAAGATATTTATCAATGCATCATAATTATCGTATTCTATTGCTAATTCTGGGTTCTCCAATAGTATTTTTTCACTAGTTCCCTTACCTCGTTTTATTGACGCATATTCAAATAACAATATAAGCAGATTTCTATAATCACTGATTTCATACGCTGCATCAAAAGATAGACTTAATCTCTTACTTGCTACTTCATATCTACTAATAGCATTATCAATTCTATCCAATCCTCTTTTCAGTAATACAACTTCTATTAATTTTTTATATTGAGCGCTTTTATAAAGATGATCAGTTACATTTAGAATAGCATATTCCTCACTATCTAAATGTTTAATACAATAATTAGAAAGTAACAGATGCGCTTCCTTTTTATCTAATTCATCGAGTTTATCATCCAAATATGCTTCAAAATCTTCATCACGGAAATATATAAATTTTTTGTTGGCATTTATAACAACCCCGGGTTCGAGGCCATGAAAGAAATTGATTACCTCCTCTTCATTTGCATTAATTGTTTTTGCAAATACTGAGACACTAATTGGTAATTGCTGTGTTCGTAATACAGAAATAGCAATTGTTCTGTCTATATCATCTGAAAGTATTGAAGAGGCAGATTCAACCCAGTCACTATATATATCTGATAAGCCATAACTAGTTCGATTGAAAATATCACTAATCACATCATCGATTATTTTATAAGATTTCAGTTCTTGTATCCAATAATATTGTAATCTTGGCACACCATTTGTTGCCTCATGATATTTACTTGTAGTGAAAACATCTAATTCTTGCTTTAATACTGAAATGATATATTGGCGCGATTCCTCAGAAGAAAAACCTTCCAATGCGAAGTGTTTGACTTCTTCGTTAGGTGTTAGCCAACTTCGTCTATGTGTTCTACATGTAAGTATCAATCTTAGATTATCTGGTAGTTGCACATTCCATATATGTGGAATAAAACAACTCCTCCTTCTAATGGGCTCATCCTCATTCATTGCCTGGATGGCATTATCTGCTGCATCAATCGCGATAACCAACAATGCGTTATTATTAGGCATAGACTTAGATGCTTTGTTTATCGATCTCTGTAATTTTTCCCAAATCACATATTCATCCACTTTGTTCCTGAAGAGAAATGTTTCTGTTTCAAATATCACACCTATTTCATTCACGATTTGAGTAATAGCAACCTCATCGGGATATCTTCTTTTATTCGGTGTTCGGCCCTCACCCTTTGCGTAACAATCATAGAGTACCACTTTCGATCCTGCTGGTAGTAGTTCTTCTAAGTTAAGTAATGTGACTGATTTACCAATGCCCGCAATACCATGAACTATTACTTTTTTATTTAACGGTTTTCTTAAATACTCTGATAACTTCTTACTGTCATTAGTTTTTATTAGCAGATCAGGTTTATCAATCAAACAAGGTGCCGGATTAAAGTTTTCCTCTGTGGTCTCTAATAATGTTAATAAAGTTTCTTTATTTATAGGGTAAGCTTCTGATTTTGCACTTTCTACTATCAATTCATAGAGCTTTCTTATTTCCGTAGAAGAATCGATGAAATAACTTGTAGTTTCTTTGGTCAGATTAATTTGTTGAACTACTGATGATTCTAAATTGGATTGTGGAACATCAAAACATAATAGGAACAATATAAATTCATTACTTCTGAGGTTGGATGCTTCATACATTCTATCGAGCCAATATATTTCATTTGGGGTCAAACCTACTTTTTCCAAATCTCTGAAATATATTTTATCCAAATTCTTATCCATAGACGAGATATAGTATTTTGATTTCGAAAGAAGGGTTTCCACTTTACTATCAATAGGACGGTTTGAAATCAATTGAAGTGATATTTTCCTCCTAATCTCATCAGATTCAATATTTGAGTTCCTAACTATATTTTTAAATAGAAACCCTAATCTGCCAATAATTGATGATTTCGTGTTTCCTTTTTTTCCTTTGCACAAACGTGAAATAGTCCATTTGCTTTTAGGGTAATGATAACTATATTTTAATTGAGAAATGACCACCTTATCAGCATCCTTTAGAACATAGCCACCGTAATACTCTGCAATATCAATCCCCAAAAATGTTTCCGGGCCATCACCAACACTTAACTCATCCTCAGGATGTAATCCTTCAACGATTAGTTGTTTGAGATTCGAATTTGGGTGCAACATTGATATGCACCTACGAATGGTCCACAAAAATTGGTAATCATATCCTTTCACAGCTTCCCGTGACCCGGTGATTATACTTTTATTATTTTCCATTGCTTTAGTATTCATCTTATAATATTCTCTATAATTCAAGTTAAATATTAAGATTACTAATCATACACTACACCAAAGAGGTCCTATGTTAAGCAAAATAAAAATCCGGAATACAAAATAAGTCGAAATATTGAGGGAACACTTTGAGAATTCTCGCACTGTTTGTGAATTATTCGAACAATATGGTGTTCACTCAAATCAGATATACACATGGAAAAAACAGCTCTTTGAAGGTGCACTTCGAACATTCCATAAGAATCGAAAGGAGAAAGAGTCAAAAGAAACCCAAAGTAGCGCAATATTTATTTCTTTTGGCCAATTCTCACCAACCAAGAATTTAGTTATATCACACCACACTCCATAACCTTCATTGGCAAGTTGAAGAGCAAGCCATTTGGTAACTTCGAAATCGTCCCAAGCGTGGCTGATAAATAACATATTTCGTTCATTACCACTCAAAGTTAGCCGAGTCGAAGTCTTTTCTAAAATAAAAAATATTCATATATTAATTTTATGCATATAACTAACATCAGCGCAATCCATCAAATTGATATATTATGAAAACAAAAACTATATATGAATACCCTCAACACCTCGAGCCTTACTTTAATGAATTATCGGAAAATGATACACATATTTACTTGACAATAATTCTCGACAGCAAAAAAGGTATCTTGAGATTAATGAGAAAGCGAAATAATGAATACCATATAACAGGTTTCTATGAATCAGAAGACGGAAGTATAAGGACTATCCCTGATCCTCAAAACCCATCAAACGCATTTTGTAAATCATCGACAAATATAGAAGACTTAGACATTTGGCTTTCAATGAATTTTCCATTTATTCGTGATTATGGGATAGAATAACTCCCCCCCTCAATCCATCGCCTTCAACAACGCATCCTGAGCATCTGAATAAAACTGTATATCAACTTTCGTAGCCATATCATCGGATAGGTCTATTAGCTGACGACGGGAGGAGACGGGCATTAATAATGCCGTGGCTCCTTTCTCCACAGCTATCTCCGCTATCGCGACCGGATTATCGACCGGTTCAATTGAACCACCGAGATTAATTTCACCCACGATGATGAGACCACCGCGGACACTCTTCTTTAGAAGCGAGGTGCATAGGGCAATTAATGCGGCTACTCCGACCTTGGCGCCTGATTTTGATGAATCAAATGCGCGAAGTTGTACTGTAAATTCGTGATGCCGAGGTATTTTATCACCAACCAAATGATTTGCTCGCGCGTATAGGTTCTGCTCTGCATATCCCATGCTCTCCCTGAAGGCGGGAGGTACCGGCTTATTTAGTATTTTAACACCTGCGCCGGGACCTTCATTTACTTCTATTCTGTACAGCCCCGGATGTTCATCCATACCTCCCGGACTAATACACCAAACCTGACCGGGCTCAAGAGGATCGTCACCGACAGTATTTTCACTACGCAGCTCTGGGGTCGAGACAAACT
>SKZJ01000186.1 GCA_007127425.1 Wenzhouxiangella sp. | reverse complement strand
CGAGTGGAGAGGAGTTTCGGCGCCTGCATGCGGCCATTCGCGTGGTGCTGCCTCTGATTCCTGCGTTGGCGGCCTCTTCGCCGCTGGAGCAGGGACGCTTGACTGGGTGGTGCGATCGCCGTCTGTATCACTACCGGAACAACCAGGCACTCATCCCCGAAATCGCCGGCCTGGTCATACCGGAACCCGTTGCCGGCATTGATGATTACCACGCCCGAATCCTCGCCCCGATGTACCGCGCGATCACGCAGCACGATCCGGGCGGCATCCTGGCCGATGACTGGCTGAATTCGCGCGGTGCAATTGCCCGCTTCGACCGTCAGACCATCGAGATTCGCCTGGTGGATCTGCAGGAGTGCCCGGCTGCAGACCTGGCGGTTGCCGCCGCGCTGGTGCGGCTGGTACAGCGCCTGTACGAGGCTGACGAGCAGGGGTTCCAGCGCCAGCAGGCACTCGATGAGAAGGCGTTGTCCGGCATACTGCTTGAACTGGCCGAGCGTGGTGGCGCGGGAATCATCGAAGATAGCGGCTTTCTCGCATTGCTGGGGCTGGCGGCTCCGGCGAGCGGCCAGGCCGCATGGCGCCATCTGCTGGCCGATGGCCTGATGTCGGGCAGTCCGCAGGCGGAGGTGCTGGGATGCATGGTCGAGCGCGGTACGCTGGCCGAATGCATCATCGATCGCGTGGGGCCGGCGTCCGAAAGGGCGGCAACCATCGAGGTCTACCGGGAGCTGGCACGATGCTTGAGCGACAACCGTCTTTATCTGCCCTGATCACTTGTGAGCATGCCACCAGAAGCGTCCCGCAGCGGTGGCAGTACCTGTTCGAGGGATGCCCGGCGCTGCTCGACAGTCACCGAGGATATGATCGCGGTTCGCTGGAGCTGGCACAGGCTCTGGCCCGGCAGTTGAATGCGCCCTTGCTGGTCGGCGAGGTCACACGGCTGTTGGTGGATCTCAATCGCTCGGCTTCCCACCCGCAGCACTTCTCGGAATTCACTCGTGGTCTTTCGGCCAAAGAGAGAAAGGGCCTGGATGCCGCGCACTGGAAGCCGCACTGGGATCGCTACCGGGAATTCCTGCATGAGCTGCCGGGTCGGATCGTGCACCTGGCCTGCCACAGCTTTGCGCCAGTGCTGGACGGCAGAACTCGCAATGCCGACATCGGGTTGCTCTACGACCCCGCAAGGCCGCAAGAACGGACCTGGTGCCGGACGTTGGCGGGCCATATTCACTCACGCTTGCCAGAGCTGCGGACAAGAATGAATTATCCCTACCGCGGTACAAGCAACGGGATGGGCCAGCAGCATCGAAAAGTGTTCGACGATACGCGGCTGATCACCGTGGAACTGGAGATCAATCAGGCACTGTGCGATCGTGAAGACTGGCTCAACCTGGTTGATGAGTTGGCCAGGGCGGTCGAATCGATCGTGGAAATGGAGACGAAAGCATGAGCAAGAGGATTCTGGTCATCCAGGGGCATCCGGACCCGGAGGCTTCCCACTACTGCCACGGCCTGGCGGCTGCCTATCGCAAGGGGGCCGAAGCGGGCGGTTTCACCGTCGAGGAACTGAGTGTCGCGCAGATGGACTTTGCACTGCTGGCGAGTGAGTCGGAATGGCAGCAGAAGGAGACGGCGCCGGATATTGCCTATGCTCAGGAGCGCATTCTTCAGGCTGATCACCTGGTGCTTGTCTTTCCGTTGTGGATGGGCACCATGCCGGCACTGGTCAAGGCTTTTCTGGAGCAGGTGCTGCGACCGGGCTTCGCCTTCGACGAACAGGCCCGTGAAGGGCCGGGTGGCGGGCTGCTCAAGGGCAAGTCGGCCCGGGTCATCATCACCATGGGTATGCCCGGCTTCTTTTACCGCTGGTATTTCGGTGCCCACGGGTACCGCAATCTCAAGCGCAATATCCTGAAATTCTGCGGCATCAAGCCGGTGCGGCACTGCTTCGTCGGCCTGGCCGGCTCAAAGAAACCCGAGGGCCGCCAGAAGTGGCTGGAGCGAATCGAGTTACTGGGGCGACGCGGAGTCTGACTGCTTCAGTTACTGCCTGAAGGGACTGGCAGCGACGTTGTGCCCATGCTTTATCGCGGCTCGGGTGATCGTGGCGGCTCATGCGAAACCTGCGGTTTCGAAATCACCACCACGATCACCCGACCCGCTGCGCTCTTCAGGTCTTCGACCTCCGACGCTTAGTCCCGCCAACGCTTCAACAGATCCCCGTAAGCATCGATGCGCCGATCCCTCAAAAACGGCCAGATCCGGCGCACCTGTTCGCTGCGCGCCAGGTCGATGTCGGCCATCAGCACTTCGGCCTCGGTACCGGCTTCATCGATGATCTCGCCCTGCGGCCCGGCAATCAGACTGTGGCCCCAGAACTCGGCATCCAACTCCTTGCCGGAGCGGTCAGGTTCGAAACCGACCCGGTTGCAGGCTGCCACCGGCAGCCCGTTGGCCACGGCATGTCCGCGCTGGATGGTGCGCCAGGCATCGAGCTGGCGCAGCTGTTCGTCCTCGTTGTCATCGGGATCGAGGCCGATGGCGGTGGGGTAGAGCAGGATCTCGGCCCCGGCCAGCGCCATCAGGCGGGCGGCTTCCGGGTACCACTGGTCCCAGCACACCAGCACCCCCAGCCGGCCGACGGAGGTATCAATTGGTTCGAACCCGATATCACCGGGCGTGAAATAGAATTTCTCGTTGTAGCCCGGATCGTCGGGAATATGCATCTTGCGGTAAATGCCGGCGCGAGTGCCGTCGCGCTCGAATACCAGCGCAGTGTTGTGGGCCAGGCCGGGCGCGCGATGCTCGAAGATCGATCCGACGACCACCACGCCGTTCCCGGCAGCGGCGGCCGACAACATGTCGGCGGTCGGCCCGTCCAGCGGCTCGGCCAGCTCGAACAGCGCGGGATCCTGGTACTTGCAGAAATATTCTCCGGCATGCAGCTCCGGCATCAACACCAGGTCGGCACCGGCCCGGGCCGCTTGCTCGATGCCTTCGACGGACGTCCGGCGGTTGGCCTCGGCGTCCGGGCCCATGGCGTGCTGGACCAGTGCCAGTCGGATCACTCGGCTCATTGAATGCTCAGGCGGGAATATGCATGGAAGCGCAGTGTGGGCCGCCAAACTGGCTGATCATGACCCCGGCCGGCACGGATCTTACGTCGCGGTCGGGCAGCAGGTCGGCCAGCACCCCACGGGCCACTTCGTCGCTGTCGCTGCCGTAGGCGGGTACCAGGCACGCGCCGTTGACGAACACGAAATTTGCATAGCTGGCCGGCAACGTCGGGTCGATGCCACCCGCACTGGGCAGCACAAATAGTTCGAAGGCCTCGCCGTCAGTACTGCGCAATGATTCAAGTTGGCCCCGCAGTCGGTCGGTGCGAGCAGAATCGCCCTGGTCCTGGAATACGATGATGTCAGGTGAGATGAACCGCGCCAGGGTATCGATATGACCGTCCGTGTCGTCACCGTTCATCGGTTCCATATCGATACCGACAACGTGATCGATATTGAGCAGGTTGTGCAGTTCGTGCTCGATCTCGCCGCGGGTCAGGTGGGAGTGGCGGGCGTGCAGGCAGTGCCAGTTGATCAGCAGTGTGCCCTTGCCGTCGGCTTCGATGGCGCCGCCCTCCAGTTCGAACAGGTACTGCCGGAACTCGAGGCGGTCGAACAGGCGGTGCCGTGCGAGCAGCCGGTTGACCCGGTTGTCCAGGCTGGCCGGATACTTGCCGCCCCAGCCGTTGAAGTGGAAATCCAGAGCGAGCCGTGTTTCCGAGCCGACCAGCGTGATCGGACCATAGTCCCGGCACCAGGTATCGTTGAATGGTACCTCGACAAGGTCCAGCCGGGCTCGCCCGGCCAGGCTGGTTCGGGCACTGGTGTCTCCGGGCTGGATCAACACCACGACTTGCTGGTGCGGCAGGATCGCGTCGATCAGCGCGACGTATTCTCGGCGTATTTCGTCGAGGTGGTCTGCCCAGTCCGACTTCTCATGTGGCCAGGCCAGGAGCGTGGCGCTCTGGTGTTCCCATTCGGCAGGCAGTCGATGATCGGTATGCGACATGGCACTTCACCCGACAACGGTTATCGCGAGTGTTGTTCTTCGACTTCGCGCGCGACGGCCTCGTGGTGGACCACGCTCTCGATAACGAGATGGTGTTCGAAGAACACGCTGTAATCGTCGTAGATCCAGCGGGTGATCGGCGGGTCCCCGACCGCATCGCGTCGTTCCAGTGGTTGCCCGTAGCGTTGTTCGACCTGTTCCATCGTCAATCCGTTGTCCGGCAGGCTGAGAGCCATGCGTTCACGAACTTTCTCGATCAACAGGACATCGGCAGCGGCTGTGCCGATCATTCCCAGCAAAACGACCCCCCAAACCAGTTTGCCCTTAGTCGTTCTGATCATGGTTCATCCTTAGGTTTGTAGCGCCCGTCGGTTGCGGGCTGTTGATGGTTAACCGACGTAAAAATAGTAGCATAAGCCACTCACTTGCGACCTGCTCGAACCAGAAGGATGTGCAAACCATGAAAACAGCCGTGATTACAGGCGCCAACCGGGGAATCGGTCTGGAACTGGCCCGCCAACTGAGCGACCGCGGATACCGCGTGATCGGTGTCTGCCGCCATTCCTCACCGGAACTCAATGCGATGGATGTCGAGGTCGAGGAGGGCGTGGACGTGACCAGTGCCGACAGCCTGGCGGATCTGCCCGAGCGCCTGCGTGGCAATCGTATTGACCTGCTGGTCAACAATGCCGGCCTGCTGCGCCAGTCGAGCCTCGAGGGTATCGAGTCGGAGCTGGACGACTGGCGCGCGCAATTCGAGGTCAATTCGCTCAGCCCGATTCGTGTGACGAGCGCACTGCGCAACCATCTCAATGACGGCGGCAAGGTCGTCATCATTACCTCTCGCATGGGCTCGATCGCCGACAACACCTCTGGCGGCGCCTATGCCTACCGGATGTCGAAAGCGGCGGTGAACGCCGCGGGCGCATCGCTGGCCCACGAGTTCAGCGAGCGCGGTATCGCGGTCGGCTTGCTGCATCCGGGCTACGTGCGGACCGGGATGACCGGGAATACCGGCCATGTCGACGCCAGTGAAGCGGCCGCAAGCCTGGTCGATCGAATCGACGAACTCAATATGGAGCTGACCGGCAGCTTTCGTCATGCCAATGGGGAAGCGCTGCCCTGGTAGGTATCAGGTAAAAGGCTCAAGGAACACAAAGGACAGAGAGCAAGGCCCCGAGGTTTTTGGCCTTGGGCCTGGTTCCTGGAGCCCGCTACTTCAGCCGATCCTGCTCGGCCAGCAATCGCAGCCAGGCCTCGTGGCGAAAGGCGGGCAGGGCCCCGCTTTCGGCGGCGGCGCGGACCGCGCAGCCGGGATCCTCGCGGTGACGGCAGTTGCGGAAGCGACAGTCTCCCGAGTAATCGGCAAACTCCGGAAAGCCGCGCTGCAGTTGTTCGACCTCCATGCGCCACAATCCGTACTCCCACACCCCCGGGGTATCGACCAGCCAGCCACCGTCGGGCAGGCGGTGAAGGATGGCCGTGGTTGTGGTGTGAGTACCCTTGCCGGTCACGCGCGAGAGCGCGCCTGTCTGCAGATCGAGGTCGGGAATCAAGGCATTGAGCAGCGACGACTTGCCGACGCCGGATTGCCCGGCCAGCAGACTGGTCTGGCCGGCCAGGCGTGTGGGCAGGCATTCCAGTGAACTGCCGTCGGTACAGCGCGTGCGGACGATCTCGTAGCCTAGGGATTGCAGCCCGTCGAGCTCGTCGAACGGCGGTTGTTCCGGCAGTTCGATGTCGGTCTTGTTGACGATGATGAGTGGCCGGATGCCCTGGATATGGGCTGCGGCCAGATAGCGGTGCAGCAGGTCGCGGCTGGGGGCGGGTTGGGGCGCAATAACGATGATGACCTGGTCGAGATTGGCGGCAATCGGCTTGAGCCGCCCGCGTGGGTCGCCGCGGCCGAAAACATTGTCGCGCGGCGCGATGGAGGCCAGTGCGTCGGCGGTATCCAGGGTAATCCGGTCACCGGGCAGCGGGCGACCGCTGCGGCGCCGGAAGTGAAATTCGGTCAGTTGGCCGTCTTTACCGGCGGCCACGCCGCGATTGGACGAGGCTTGCACCACCAGGAACTGTTCGCCGCTGGATTCCTTGTCCGACACTGGTATAGTCTCCTCCCCGCTATCCCGAATCATCGCCCATCATGAACGAAAACAATCTCGTCTGGATCGATCTTGAGATGACCGGCCTGGATCCGGCCAGTGATTCCATCATCGAGATCGCCACAATTGTCACCGATGCCCAGCTCGAGGAAATCGCCACCGGGCCCGAGATTGCCATTGCCACATCCGCCGAAACGCTCGATGTCATGGATGAGTGGAACACCCGCACCCACACCGAATCGGGCCTGGTGCGCCGTTGCCTGGAAAGCGGTATCGACACCCGGGATGCGGAGTTGCGCACGCTGGCCTTCCTGGCCGAACACGTGCCGGCCGGCACCTCGCCGATGTGCGGCAATTCGATCTGCCAGGACCGCCGCTTCATGGCCCGGCTGATGCCGGAACTCGAAGCCTTCTTTCACTACCGCAACCTCGATGTCAGCACCGTCAAGGAACTGGCCCGGCGCTGGTCGCCGGAGATTGCCGAAGGCTTTACCAAGGAATCCACGCATCAGGCGCTGGAGGATATCAGGGATTCGATCGACGAGCTCAGGTATTACCGTCGCTTTATGGGCAAATTGGGGGGGCAAGTGTGAAGGGTTAAGTGTGAGGTGTGAAGTGTGAAGCAAAACAACGGCTTGCGGTTGATTTTGGGGCGTAGTTTGTCGCCGGGGTTTCTATGATCGCTACGTCCGACGGACAGTACCTAACACCCTCCAACCCCGGCCACCTGAAACTCCTCCCCATCTTCACACTTCACACTTAATATCTTATTCCGCCAATTTCCGCCAGGTATCCACCACGGTATCGGGGTTGAGCGACATGCTTTCGATGCCCTGGTCGAGCAGCCACTGGGCCAGGTCCGGGTAGTCGGACGGGCCCTGGCCGCAGATGCCGATGTACTTGCCCTGCTTGCGGCAGGCTTCGATGGCCATGGCCAGCAGGGCCTTGACGGCCGGGTCGCGCTCGTCGAAGCGGTGGGCGACCAGGCTGGAGTCGCGATCCAGGCCGAGCGTGAGCTGGGTCATGTCGTTGGAGCCGATCGAGAAGCCGTCGAAGTGCTCGAGGAATGCCTCGGCACTGATGGCGTTGGACGGCAATTCGCACATCATGATCAGCTTGAGACCGTTTTCGCCGCGCTTGAGGCCGAATTCTTCCATGACCGCCACGACATCTCTAGCCTCGTCGACGGTGCGTACGAACGGCACCATCGCCCAGACTTGATCGAGGCCCATTTCCTCACGCACCTTCTTCATGGCCCGGCATTCAAGCTCGAACGCCGGCTTGAACTTCTCGTCGACGTAGCGTGACGCCCCGCGCCAGCCGATCATTGGGTTTTCCTCGTCGGGCTCGAAGTGTTCGCCACCGATGAGGTTGGCGTACTCGTTGCTCTTGAAGTCGGACAGGCGCACGATCACCGGGTTGGGCCCGAAGGGCGCGGCGATGGTGGCGATGCCCTCGGCCAGCTTGTCGACATAGAAACTGACGGGGTCGTCGTAGCCGGCGATGCGCCGATCGATTTCCGCACGCAGGTCTTCGGGCTGCTCGTCGTAGCCCAGCAGAGCCAGCGGGTGAATACCGATCATGCGGTTGATGATGAACTCCAGCCGCGCCAGGCCGATGCCGTGGTTGGGAATCATGGCGAAGTCGAAGGCCCGGTCGGGGTTGGCTACGTTCATCATGATCTTCAACGGGGCTTCGGGCATGTCGTCCATCGAGTCTTCGCTGACGCTGAACTTCAGATGGCCCTCGTAGATGCGCCCGGTGTCGCCCTCGCTGCACGCGACAGTCACTTCGGTGTCGTGGGGGACACGCTCAGTGGCGTCACCACACCCGACCACGGCCGGGATACCCAGCTCGCGGGCAATGATGGCGGCATGACAAGTGCGGCCGCCACGGTTGGTGACGATGGCCGAGGTGCGTTTCATGATCGGCTCCCAGTCGGGGTCGGTCATGTCGGTGATCAGGATATCGCCGGCTTCGACATCATGAATCTGGTCGAGCGACTTGATTACCTTGGCGGTGCCCTGACCAATGCGCTGGCCGATGGCGCGTCCCTCGGCGACGACCTTGCCGGTCTCTTCGAGCCGGAAGCGCTCCATGGTCTGGCCGGAACGGCTCTTGACGGTTTCCGGGCGGGCCTGGAGGATGAACAGTTCGCCGGTCTCGCCGTCCTTGCCCCATTCGATGTCCATCGGGCGACCGTAGTGCTCCTCGATGGTCAGCGCCATCTTCCCCAGCCGGGTGGCTTCATCGTCAGTGATCGAGAAGCGTTGACGCTCGGCTTCCGGGGTGTCCTCAGTGTGCACGCCGCCGTTGCCGCTGCCGTAGATCATGCGCGTGGCCTTGCTGCCGATGCTGCGTCGCAATATCGCCGGTCGGTCGGCGCGGAGATTGGCCTTGAACAGGTAGAATTCGTCGGGATTGACCGCGCCCTGGACAACCGATTCGCCCAGCCCGTAACTCGAGGTGATGAACACCACCTCGCGGTAGCCGGACTCGGTATCGAGGGTGAAAATCACGCCCGCGGCACCCGCGCCGGCTCTGACCATCAACTGGATGCCGGCCGACAGGGCCACGTGCTCGTGCTCGAAGCCGTGGTGGACGCGGTAGGCGATGGCGCGATCGTTGTAGAGACTTGCGAAGACGGCGTGGATTTTTTCCAGCACGCTGTCGATGCCGCAGACATTGAGAAAGGTTTCCTGCTGCCCGGCGAAGGAAGCATCCGGCAGGTCCTCGGCCGTGGCTGAAGAGCGCACTGCCACGGCCAGATTGTCGCCGTGTTCGGCCTGCATCTTCGCGTAGGCTTCACGCACGGCCTGCTCGAGTTCGGCCTCCAGCGGAGTGTCCATGATCCACTGGCGAATCTCCTGCCCCGTCTGGGCCAGGGCCCGAGTGTCCTCGGGATCCAGTTCCGCCAGTCGGTCCTTGATTCTGGCGGCCAGGCCCGACTGATCGAGAAAGTCACGGTAGGCCTGGGCCGTGGTGGCGAAGCCGCCGGGGACGTTGACGCCGGTCTCGCTCAGGTGGGAAATCATTTCCCCCAGCGAAGCGTTCTTGCCGCCGACCTTTTCCAGGTCCCCCATTCCAAGTTCGTCGAGCCAAAGGATATACTCCGACACCTGAGAAGATTCCTTGATTGATGAATTTGCGCAAACACGTATTGTAACCCCCCGGACTTTTGATGAAACGTACAGTTTTCTTTGTATCCGACGGCACCGCGATCACGGCCGAAACTTTCGGCCACAGCCTGCTGACCCAGTTTTCCGGCATCGAGTTTCGCCAGGTGCGCTTGCCCTTCGTCGACACGCCGAGCAAGGCCCGCGATGCTGTTTCGCTGATCGAGCGTGCCGCCGACAGCCGCGACAGGCCGATCGTTTTCAGCACCATCGTCGATCCAGAGGTCGGCAGTATCGTGGCCGAGGCCGAGGCCCATGTCTTCGACATGTTTCGCACCTTCATCGGCCCGCTGGAAGGGGTGCTGGGGGTCAGCCGCTCCTCCCAGGTGGGTCAGGCTCACGGCATGGGCGACAGTAGCTCCTACGAGGACCGCATGGAGGCGACCAACTATGCACTGACCCACGACGACGGCATTTCCAAGCGACTCGAAAGTGCCGATGTGATCCTGGTGGGCGTCTCCCGTTCCGGAAAAACCCCGACCTGCCTTTACCTGGCATTGCATTACGGCGTCAAGGCGGCCAACTATCCGCTGACCGAGGAGGACCTCGAGCAGAATCGACTGCCGGGGTTCCTGCGCGAACACAAGAAGAAGCTGTTCGGACTGACAATCAATCCCGATCGTCTGTCCCAGATTCGCGAGAATCGCCGACCGGGATCGCGTTATGCCTCGCTAAAGCAATGCCGGTACGAGGTTGAGGCGGCCGAGGCCATGCTCCGTACCGAGGGTGTGCGCATGCTGTCGTCGACCGACTCGTCGATTGAGGAGCTGGCCAGTCACATCCTGCTCGACCTCGGCCTGGAACGCGATCACCGCTGATGTGGCCGATGGGTCTGGTGATTCCCCGGGCCTGATGCTATTCTCTGCCGCCATGCTGACCGCGACCCGCCAACTACAGCCGTCCAGCCGCATCCTGGCGCGACGGCTCCCGGAACTGCACAGCGCCCTGTACCGGGCGTTGAGCGTGATGCTGCCCGACGGCCTGGCAGTGAGCGACGTGCTTTATTCCCGGGCCGGCAACGGCCCTGAACTCTACCTGGAAGTGATCGAGCGTCACGCCTATACCACTTTCGTGCGCCTGTCCCATGTCATCGGACCCGAGCGCCAGCACAACCCCAATGCTCATGTTCGTATCTACCACGATGCGGCGATGGCCGAGGCGACAGCCTTCAGCCCGGAACAGGGCATCCGTCGCTTTGCCGGCCCCGATCTGTCGGTCAGCGGCCTGGTGGTCAGGAGCTGGCGCCTCAACCGGGCGCTACTCAAGTGGCTGGACTACCTGATTGCACAGGGTCACGGCAGCGAGACCATGCGTCCGGCTGAAACCGGCGCGACCTTCGGCCCTATCGCCACCGCTCCGGAAGTCTGAAGACCGGTAAGACCGGTCAGCTTCAGACTTCGCTGCTCCCGGACATCAGCTGCCGGGCTTAGGGCGCCGCGACAGGGCGCCGGGATGTCCCCAAAGCCTCTTGCCATGGTTTACAATAGCGACCCGGAAAGCCGGCACATTGCCCGGCGCTCGACAGGCGGGCCAGGCCGACATGCGGTTAGGCCCGCTTTTTGTACCCGGAGGAAGTGAACTTGTCCCAAATGCAGGCGATTCTGGCGCTGGAAGACGGCAGCACGTTTTCCGGATACGGGTTCGGCGCGCCCGGCTTCAGTGTGGGTGAGGTGGTATTCAATACCGCCATGACCGGATACCAGGAAATTCTGACCGATCCCAGCTATGCCGGTCAGCTGGTCACGCTGACCGCGTCCCATGTCGGCAATACCGGCATCAACCCGGTCGATGTGGAATCGGCCCGCGTTCATGCCGCCGGGCTGATCATCCGCCATTATCCTCGACGCCACAGCTCATGGAGAGCCACGAACTCGCTGGGAGAGTGGCTGGCAGAACAGGGGCGGGTGGCCATCGCCGGTATCGACACGCGGGCACTCACCGTCCTGCTGCGCGAGAAGGGCGCCCAGAACGGCTGCCTGATGGCCGGCGCTGAAGTCGATCCGGACGAGGCCGTGCGGCGGGCCCGCGAATGCGAGCCGATGAGTGGACGTGACCTGGCCTGTACCGTTACCACCGAAAGCAGCCACGAGTGGACTGAGGGGACGTTCGATCTGTCGACAGGTGCTTTCGGGGCCGACAACCCTCGTCACCACGTTGTCTGCTACGACTACGGCGTAAAGACCAACATCCTGCGCCTGCTGGTCGATGCCGGCTGCCGCGTGACCGTCGTGCCCGCGAAAACCCCGCTGGCCGAAGTTCTGGCCCTTAAGCCCGATGGCGTGATGCTGTCCAACGGACCGGGCGATCCCGAGCCTTGCGGCTACGCGATCGAGGCCATCCGGGGGCTGCTGGACAAGAACGTGCCGACCTTCGGTATCTGCCTGGGCCACCAGTTGCTGGGGCTGGCCGCCGGCGCACGCACGGTCAAGATGAAATTTGGCCACCACGGCGCCAACCACCCGGTCAAGGATCTGGCCACGGGTCAGGTCATGATTACCAGCCAGAATCACGGCTTCGCGGTCGACGAGGATTCGCTGCCCGATGAAGTGATCCCGACCCACCGTTCCCTGTTCGATGGATCCCTGCAGGGCGTCCGTATCCAAGGCAAGCCGGCCATGGGCTTCCAGGGCCACCCCGAAGCCAGCCCCGGCCCCCACGACCTGCGGGGTTTGTTCGCACGTTTCGTCAAGTTGATGGATGGTGAGTCGTCGGTAGAAGCTCTGGGATCGGGACGCGGGACTCGGGACTCGGGACTCGGGAAGAGTTCATGAGTGCGGGGCCGAGTCACTTTCGGGAGCTTGAAGTCTGGAAACTCGCCATGCGGCTTGCCAGGGAAGTGTATGGCATGACGGCTGACTTTCCTGCCTCGGAAAAATACGGTTTGAGTTCGCAGCTGCAGCGCAGTGCGGTTTCGATTCCTTCGAATATTGCGGAAGGGAATGGCCGAGGTGGTAACCGTGAATATCAGAGGTTTGTGTCCATCGCGCTCGGTTCGGTCGCCGAACTCCAGACGCAATTGATTCTGGCGCAGGATCTTGGACTGGGTTCGGCTGATCGAGCCGAGAGCGCCTTGTCGCTTTGTGATCGAGTAGGTCAAATGTTGCAGAAACTGAACCAGGCGCTGTCACGGCGCACCCATTCCGAGTCCCGAGTCCCGAATCCCGAGTCCCGATAACGCCATGCCTAAACGCAACGACATCCAATCCATCCTCATCATCGGCGCCGGGCCCATCGTCATCGGGCAGGCGTGCGAGTTCGACTATTCCGGCGTACAGGCGGTCAAGGCGCTCAGGGAAGAGGGCTACAAGGTCATCCTGGTCAACTCCAACCCGGCCACCATCATGACCGATCCGGACATTGCCGATGTGGTCTACATCGAGCCGATCCGCTGGGACGTGGTGCGCGACATCATCGAGAAAGAGCGCCCCGACGCGCTGCTGCCGACCATGGGCGGGCAGACCGCATTGAACTGCGCCCTCGACCTCGATCGCGAAGGCGTGCTGGCGGAGTTCGGTGTGGAGATGATCGGTGCGTCCAAAAAAGCCATCGACATGGCCGAAGATCGCGAGGAGTTTCGCGATGCGATGCGCGATATCGGGCTGGAGTCGCCCGAGGCGGAAGTGGCGCGCTCGCTCGAGCAAGCCGTCGAGATCCAGAAGCGCATCGGTTTTCCCGTCATCATCCGGCCCTCGTTCACGCTGGGCGGCTCGGGTGGCGGCATCGCCTACAACCGCGAGGAATTCGTCGAGATCGTCGAGCATGGGCTCGATCTGTCGCCGACCAACGAGGTGCTGCTCGACGAATCGCTGCTGGGCTGGAAGGAATTCGAGCTTGAGGTCGTGCGCGACAAGGCCGACAACTGCATCATCATCTGCTCGATCGAAAACTTCGATCCCATGGGCGTACATACCGGCGATTCGGTCACTGTCGCACCGGCACAGACACTGACCGACAAGGAATACCAGGTGCTGCGCGACGCGTCCATCGCCGTGCTGCGCAAGATCGGTGTCGATACCGGCGGTTCCAACGTGCAGTTTGCCATCAACCCGGAAGACGGCCGGGTGGTGGTGATCGAGATGAATCCGCGCGTGTCACGCTCTTCGGCGCTGGCTTCCAAGGCCACCGGATTCCCGATCGCCAAGGTGGCGGCCAAGCTGGCGGTGGGTTATACCCTCGACGAACTGGACAACGAGATTACGGGAGGCGCCACGCCGGCGTCGTTCGAGCCGACCATCGACTACGTGGTCACCAAGATCCCGCGTTTTGCCTTCGAGAAGTTCCCGGCTGCCAATGATCGCCTGACCACACAGATGAAATCGGTCGGTGAGGCCATGGCCTTCGGGCGGACCTTCCAGGAATCCCTGCAGAAGGCGCTCAGGAGTCTGGAAACCGGACTGACCGGCCTCGATCCTGTCGAGTTCGAGGGCGATGACGATGAACCGACCCTGATTCGGCGCGAAGTGCGCGAAGCCGGTGCCGATCGCATGCTCTACGTGGCGGAGGCCTTCCGGCGCGGAATGGAGTTCGAGGAGGTTCACCGCCTGTCGCAGATCGATCCCTGGTTCCTCGACCAGGTCCAGGAACTGGTCGAGGTCGAGCAGGCCATCCACGAAGGTGGAATTGCGGCCTTGAATCGTGATCGTTTGCTGGAACTCAAGCGCTATGGGTTTGCCGACGCACGTATCGCCGAGCTGGCCGGGGTCAGCGAAAAGTCCATTCGCAAGCTGCGCGCCAGCCACGATATTCGTCCGGCGTACCGGCGCGTGGACACCTGTGCTGCAGAGTTTGCCACCAGCACCGCCTACATGTATTCGACCTGGGGCGAGCAGTGCGAGGCGGCGGCGACGAGCAGGCGCAAGATCATGGTGCTCGGCGGCGGGCCGAACCGGATCGGGCAGGGGATTGAATTCGACTACTGCTGCGTGCACGCGGCCATGGCCATGCGTGATCTCGGTTTCGAGACCATCATGGTCAACTGCAATCCGGAAACGGTTTCAACCGACTACGATACGTCCGATCGTCTCTATTTCGAACCGCTGACACTTGAGAACGTGCTGGCGATCGTCGACGTCGAGAAGCCCGAGGGCATCATCATTCAGTTCGGCGGCCAGACGCCGCTGAAACTGGCGCGGGAGCTGGAGGCGGCCGGTGCTCCGATCATCGGCACCACGCCGGATTGCATCGACCTGGCCGAGGACCGCGAACGATTCCAGCGCCTGCTCAACGAGCTGGGATTGAAGCAGGCCCCCAATCGCACGGCGCGCGATCCCGACGAGGCGTTGGTGCTGGCGCGCGAGATCGGCTACCCACTGGTGGTTCGTCCCTCCTACGTTCTGGGCGGACGCGCCATGGACATTGTCTACGGCGAGGACGAGCTCAACCGCTATATGCGCGAGGCGGTCAAGGTCTCCAATGATTCTCCGGTGCTGCTGGACCACTTCCTGGACCACGCCATCGAGGTCGATGTCGATGCCGTCTGCGATGGAGAGAACGTCATCATCGGCGGTGTTATGGAGCATATCGAGGAAGCCGGCGTGCATTCGGGCGACTCGTCCTGCAGTCTGCCGCCGTTTTCCCTGGACGACGACTGCATCGAGGAAATCAAGCGCCAGACCAGGCAAATGGCGCTGGGCCTGAACGTGATCGGTCTGATGAACGTGCAGTTCGCGGTGCGCGAGGGCGAGATTTACGTGCTCGAGGTCAACCCGCGTGCATCGCGCACCGTGCCCTTCGTCTCCAAGGCGACCGGTGTGCCGCTGGCCCAGGTCGCAGCCCGATGCATGGTTGATAATAGCCTTAAAGAACAAAATCTTACGGAAGATCTCTCATCTCCTTTCTATTCCATCAAGGAGCCGGTCTATCCGTTCATCAAGTTTCCCGGCGTCGATCCGATCCTCGGGCCGGAAATGCGCTCGACCGGTGAAGCCATGGGCGTGGGTCGTTCCTTCGGCTCGGCCGTCGCCCGCGCCCAGCAGGGCGTGAACATCAACATCAAGCATTCGGGTCGCGTCTTCCTGAGTGTGCGTGACGCCGACAAGGACCGATTGCTGCCGGTGGCGCAGGAACTCATCGAGCGCGGTTTTTCGCTGGTCGCTACCCAGGGCACCTGGAAATTCCTGGTTGAAAACGACATCGACTGTGATTACGTCAACAAGGTGATCCAGGGCCGGCCCCATATCGTCGACCTGATCAAGAACGACGAGATCGACTATATTGTCAATACCACCGAGGGGCGCCAGGCGATTGCCGATTCATTCTCGATTCGGCGCGAGGCATTGCAACGCAAGGTCAACTACTCGACCACTATTGCAGGCGCGCGCGCCACGTTGAGAGCGCTGGATCATTGGCACGAGCGGGGCGTACGCAGCCTCGAGGAACTGCACAGTACCAAGGAGACAGGATGAGTACCCAGACACCGCTGACCCGCACGGGCGCCGAGCGCTTGCGCGAGGAGCTCCATCGGCTCAAGAAGCAGGAGCGGCCAGCCGTGATCGAGGCGATTGCCGAAGCGCGGGCGCACGGCGATCTCAAGGAGAATGCCGAGTACCATGCCGCACGCGAGCAACAGGGCTTTATCGAAGGGCGCATCCAGGAACTGGAAGCGGGGCTGAGCCATGCCCGTGTGATTGATGTGGCCTCTCTCAATCCGGGCAGCAAGGTCGTTTTCGGGGCGACGGTGACGCTGCTCGAGGAGGTCGATGACGCCGAAGAAGTGACCTGGCAAATCGTCGGTGACCTGGAGGCCGATGCCGGACAGCACCGACTCGCCATCAGCGCACCGCTGGCCCGTGCCCTGATCGGCAAGGAAGAAGGCGACGTGGTCGACTTCAAGGCACCCAACGGTCGCCGGACCTATGAAATCGTCGAGGTCCGTTACGAGTCCTGACCAGCGTCATATCGTCCTGGTGCCCGGACTCCAGGACATGTTGCGTGAAGCCGCCCGGGTGCCGCGGCTTGTTCGCCGACTGCTGGAGCGTGGCGCGTCGCGGGCAATTGATCCAGCAACCTGTCACTCCCGGCTGCTGTTCGATGAGGATTTTGCAGCGGCAGCGCTGAGCCGTCATCTCGACCGACCCGAAGATGTGAACGGCCCATGGTTAAGGGCCGATCCGGTGGGGCTCACCCCCGACCTGGGAGCGGTCTGGCTGCAACCGAAGGCCTCGCTGTCACTCGACTCGGACGCTGCCCGCGATCTGGCGGAGCGGTTCGCGGAAGAGGGCATGAGGCTGGATCTGACCCGTTCGGGTCGCGGTTACCTGACGCTGCGCACAGTGCCCGACTGCCGCTTCACTCCCCCGTGGCAACTGATGGGCGAGAGCATGGACCGGGTCTGGCCGCAAGGTCCTGAAGCCCTCTACTGGCGACGCCTGCTCAACGAGACCCAGATGATTCTTCACCAGCATCGCCAGTCGAATCCCGAACTCCCCGGCAGCCTGTGGTTCTGGGGGGCAGGTGCTTTGCCGTCAACACCTCCTGCCGCGCGCGTGCGGCGAATCCGTGCCAGCAGCCCGGAGTTGCTGGGCGCGGCTGCGTGGGCAGGGCTGGATGTCACCGACTCAGGCACAGAGGGGAGCGCGTTGCCCGGCTCACTGGTTGAGTGGAAGCCCGATCATGCCGCGACGGCCGATGACAACCTGGAGCGGCTGGCCGCCCACCTGGCCGTGGCGGTTCGACGGTTGCGTTTCGGCGGGCAAATGCGAGTGCTGGAGCTGGCCGGCGAGCAGCGGGTCTGGTCGATGTCCACGCTGCGAGCCTGGAGGCCGTGGTGACCATCCGCCGGGTCCGAATCAGGCGTAGGGAGAAGCCGAAGCATGCATTGGCCGGACTGCATCCGGTGGTCTCTCGGGTTCTGGCGATGCGTGGCCTGAAGACACCGCCGGATTACTCGCTCCGGCACCTGCTCCCGCCGCGACTCGGCGGCATGGATCGTGCGTGCGAGCTACTGATGGGCGCCATCTCGAACAACGCGCGCATCTGCGTGGTCGGTGATTTCGATGCCGATGGGGCTACCGGAACGGCGCTGGCGGTTCACGGTCTCAGGGCGCTGGGTGCCGGTCGTGTCGACTGGCTGGTGCCGGACCGCTTTCGGCACGGTTACGGTCTGAGTACCGACCTGGTCGGCGAACTGGCCTCACCGCTGCCCGAGGTGCTGGTCACCGTTGACCAGGGTGTCAGCTCCCACGCCGGCATCGCGCTTGCCCGTGAACTGGGTATCCGCGTCATCGTGACCGATCATCACCTGCCCGGCGAAACGCTGCCGCCGGCCGATGCGATCATCAATCCGAATCTTGCCGATGAGCAGTTCCCGTCCGGGGCCCTGGCCGGGGTCGGCGTGATGTTCTACCTGCTCATGGGCCTGCGTGCCCGGATGCGCGACGCCGGACATTTTCGCAACGGGCGTGAACCGCGCCTGGACCAGTGGCTGGACCTGGTCGCCCTCGGTACCGTGGCCGACCTGGTGCCGCTGGACGAGAACAACCGCAGGCTGGTTCACCATGGGCTTGCGCGCATTCGCGCCGGACAATGCCTGCCGGGGTTGCGGGCCCTGCTGGAAGTGGCCGGCCGCAACCTGCGCCACGTCCAGGCGGCCGATCTCGGCTTTGCCGCCGCTCCGCGCCTCAACGCCGCCGGGCGACTCGATGACATGGGCGTAGGCGTACGCTGTCTCCTCGCGACCCGCGAGTCCAGTGCACGTGAACTGGCCGGCGAGCTCGATACCCTCAACCGTGATCGTCAGAGTCTTCAGCAGGAAATGCAGGAGATGGCCGAGCGCCAGGCGCAGGAGCTGGCCGAAGGCCTCGACGGGGAGTTGCCGGGACTATGTGTGTTCGACCCGCAATGGCATCAGGGCGTGGTCGGACTGGTGGCCGGGCGCCTGATGGAGCGCCTGCAGCGACCGGTATTCGCCTTTGCGCCGGCCGAGAACGGCGGTAGCGAACTGAAAGGATCCGGGCGTGGGCCCGACGGGCTGCACTTGCGCGACCTGCTGGTCGACATCGATGCCCGGCAGCCGGGCCTGATCAGGCGATTCGGGGGGCACGCGCGCGCGGCCGGTCTGACCATCGACAGGAGCCGTTTTGAAGAGTTTAGAAATAGATTTAATAAACATATTCAAGCTATTGAGTTTGAAGATGAATATGTTCGAACAGATGGGGAGTTGAGTGCGGCAGAACTGTCGCTTGAAACGGCGCAGGCACTGGCCGATGCCGGGCCGTGGGGGCAGGGCTGGCCGGAGCCGCTGTTCGACGGTGCATTCCGCGTAGTGGAGCGACGCGTGGTCGGCGAGAAGCATCTCAAGCTCAGGCTGTCGCCGACTGAGCGCGGGCCGGCCATCGATGCCATTGCCTTTCGCGCCGGTCACTTGTGCCACCGGGACCTGCCCGATCCACTGCACGTGGTCTATAGCCTGGAGGTCAACCGCTGGCAGGGCCGGGTCACGCCGCAACTCAACATCCGCCACCTGGTCGACGACGGCGGAGCAGCCGGGGAGCCCCCGCCGCCGAGCCGGTCGGGGTCAGTATGAATTGTCGAGCGTGCGGGTAATGCGGTCGATATCTTCGCGGGTGACGTTCTTGGCGACCTCGTGGTCGATGGCGCGGCGGGTATCCTCGTCCATGCACTTGCGCAGGATTCCAAGAAATCTCGGGTCGGCCACCAGAACGAGTGCCGAGTAGTCACCGTTCAGGCGGCCTTCGCGCAGGCGATGGGCAATATCGCGAGCGAACACCTGGGCTTCGGTGACCTTGGGGTCGGTCGGTTCTTCATTGGAACTTTCGCCGGGCGTGCGCGATTCGTGAACCAGACCGGGCCGATCGGTCACCAGGTCCTGTCGATGCAGGCGTGACTCCGGATGAACCAGGGTTTCCAGCTCCACCAGTGGGCTGAATTTCTTGTTGCGGGAAAAGATGCGTGCCTTGGCCGAATCGGCTACCAGGACCCAGTATGCGGACATCGGGACAGTCCTCCAGAATGAGTTGCAAGCGGGCTTAACTGTAGCAAGTTTTCAAGGGCGTGGGGTGGGATCGAAGGTTGGCCCAAGCGGGGAAAATTTTGTAATCCGGTGATTTCTGGCGGTCATAGGCCAGGAATCTGTACAATGCGCATCTTTCGCCAATCGACTGGGAAGAACAAGATGGAACAGACTTCGCTGAAGAACCTCCTTGACGACCTGGAGCGCCGTGTTCGAGCGCTTAGGGGGTATCTTTGACTACGATGGCAAAGTAGAACGACTCGAAGAGGTAACCCGGGAACTCGAAGACCCCGACGTCTGGAATGATCCCGACCACGCTCAGGGGCTGGGCAAGGAACGTTCCGACCTGGATCGCTCGGTCAGCGCTCAGAAGGCAGTGATCGACGGCGTGAGTGATGCCGCCGACCTGTTGGAGCTGGCCCTGGCCGAAGAGGACGAGGAGACACTCGATAGCGTCGGTGCCGATCTCGAGAACCTGGAGAAGCAGGTTGACGAGCTGGAGTTCCAGCGCATGTTCTCCGGCGAGATGGACAACCGGCCGTGCTTCATCGATATCCAGGCCGGATCCGGCGGCACCGAGGCCCAGGACTGGGCCGAAATGCTGCTGCGCATGTATCTGCGCTGGGCCGAGCGCCGTGGCTGGAAAGCCGAGCTGATCGAGGTGTCCGAGGGTGATGTCGCCGGCATCAAGAGTGCAACGGTGCGCGTGGAAGGCGACTATGCCTTCGGCTGGTGTCGCACGGAGTCCGGTGTGCATCGGCTGGTGCGCAAGTCGCCGTTCGACTCGGGCAACCGCCGGCATACCTCATTTGCCAGCGTGTTCGTCTCCCCCGAGATCGACGACAGCATCGAGATCGAGGTCGATCCCTCGGATCTGCGCATCGACGTCTACCGGGCCTCGGGTGCTGGCGGTCAGCACGTCAACCGCACCGAGTCGGCCGTGCGCATCACGCACGAACCGACCGGCACCGTCGTGCAGTGTCAGACCGACCGTTCACAGCACAAGAACAAGGATCGGGCGATGAAGCAGCTGCGTGCCAAGCTCTATGAGCTGGAACTGCAAAAGCAGCAGGAAAAGGCACAGGCGGCCGAGGACGAAAAGGCCGATATCGGCTGGGGCAGCCAGATCCGCAATTACGTGCTCGACCAGTCTCGCATCAAGGACCTGCGCACCGGCATCGAACGCTCCGACACCCAGAAAGTGCTCGACGGCGATCTCGATGAATTCGCCGCCGCCCAGCTCCAGGCTGGATTGGAATAAAGTGTCCACATCCACAGATGAACACAGAGATATACACAGCAAAATGGTTTTTGATATTGAACGTTGCAGTTGACCATTCGCGTTGAGAGTGGCTCAAGGCAGCAGGTGGACGGAAATGGTTTCGATCTGTGTCTATCTGTGTTCATCTGTGGACCGAATTATTTGACCGAGAATCTTTAGATGACGCAAAAGGAGCAAGGACAGGCGCCGGAGATCGACGAAAACCGCCTGATCGCCGAGCGACGCGAGAAGTTGAATGCGCTCCGCGAGCAGGGCGAGGCTTATCCCAACGACTTCCGGGTGACGGCCGAGGCGGCGGAGCTGCTTGATCGTTTCGACGATGCCGAGCGCTGGAACCAGGAGGCATTGGAAGGCCTGGACGAGCGCTTCAGCCTGGCCGGCCGCATCATGAGTCGGCGCATCATGGGCAAGGCCAGTTTCGTCCATGTCCAGGATGGATCGGGTACGCGTATTCAGCTCTACCTGAGGCGCGACGATCTGCCGGAGGGTGTGTACCAGGCCTTCAAACAATGGGATATCGGCGACATCGTCGGCGTGACCGGCACCTTGATGCGTACCCGCACCGGCGAACTCAGCGTCCATGCAAGCGACCTCAAGCTACTGACCAAGTCGTTGCGTCCCTTGCCGGAAAAGTGGCACGGCCTGACCGATCAGGAAACCCGCTATCGCCAGCGCTACGTCGACCTGATCGTCAACCCCGACGTCCGCGAAACCTTTGTTCGGCGCACGCTCATCGTCCGTGCCATTCGCCGCTACTTCGACAATCGCGACTTCCTCGAGGTCGAAACACCGATGATGCACCACATCCCCGGTGGGGCGACGGCCCGGCCGTTCGTGACGCATCACAATGCGCTCGATCTCGATCTCTACCTGCGTGTGGCACCCGAACTGCACCTCAAGCGCCTGCTGGTCGGGGGGCTGGAGAAGGTCTACGAGATCAACCGCAACTTCCGCAACGAGGGCGTGTCGACCCGGCACAATCCCGAGTTCACCATGCTTGAATACTACTGGGCCCACGCCGATTACAACGACCTCATCGCGCTGACTCAGGACTTGCTCAACACGGTGGTCAGCGAGCTGCCGGGCATGAGCGGCGGCAAGGTCGACTACCAGGGCGAGGTCATCGATTTCAGCGGCGAATACGCCCGCCTGCGTGTCGTGGATGCGGTGGTCGAGCACTACGACGAGATCGAGCCCGGCGATGTCAAGAACGTCGAGAAGCTGCGCACCGTGTGCCGGACCAACGGCATGCACGTCGAGGACAGCTGGGGCTGGGGTCGACTGTTGATGGAGCTGTTCGAGGAACGCATTGAGCACACGCTGATCCAGCCCACCTTCGTGGTCGACTATCCGATCGAGGTGTCGCCGCTGTCGCGCCGCAACGATGAAGATCCGGATTTTGCCGACCGCTTCGAACTCATCGTGGCCGGCCGCGAGATTGCCAACGGTTTCTCGGAACTCAACGATCCCGAAGACCAGGCCGAGCGCTTCATGGCGCAGGTCGAGGCCCGCGATGCCGGCGACGCCGAGGCCATGCACTTCGATCGCGACTATATCCGCGCGCTGGAATACGGCATGCCGCCCGCGGCCGGCGAGGGCATTGGTATCGATCGACTGGTGATGCTGCTGACCGATTCGCCATCGATCCGCGACGTGCTGCTGTTCCCCTATCTGCGCCCCGAGGAGTAACGGCCGGACATTGCCAATGGACTCGGGTTGCAACCATGCAGAAGATTGACAGCTACGAGGAGATCTTTTCCGAGCGCGGTGACCGTTACCATCGCGCCATGCGGGATTGGCCGGAAGCAAGAGCGGAGGAGTTGCGGTTGTTGCCGCGGCAGCTTGGTGTTCAGGCCGGAGATGTACTGGTCGACGCGCCGGCTGGTGGTGGCTACCTCGCTGAATACTTGTCGCCTGGCGTCCGCTATATCGCGGTGGATCCGGTCGGCGAGTTCTTTCGGCGCTGTCCCGGTCGGCATGGCATCGACCGACTTCAAGTCCCGCTTGACGACATCGATCTGCCCGATGCCGCAGCAGACGCAGTTGTCAGCCTGGCCGGACTGCATCACGAGCCCCGGCTGCCGGCCATTTTTGCCGAATTCCATCGTTTGCTGAAGCCCGGCGGGCGGCTGGGCATTGCCGAGGTTGGCGCCGACAGCGCGCCGGCCCGTTTTCTCAACGGTTTCGTCGATGCCCACAACAGCCAGGGACATGACGGCCGGTTTTTTGATGACGGCCTGATCGGCCTGCTGGAAAGCGTCGGCATGGTCGACGTTTCCCTTGAGTCCGTACCACTGGAGTGGCGATTTCCCGACCTGACCGCCATGGCGACCTTCACGCGTGGCCTGTTCGGCATGGACCGTGCCGACGACGAGCAGATTATTGACGGCATCGAGCAGATACTGGGTATGAGATCACTCGGTAAGGACGGTATCGCCATGCACTGGGAGTTGCTGGTCGCCACTGCCCGCAAACCGGTCTGAACGTCGGCGCCCGGGCATGAACATCGTTCGAACATTCATGTATTCCGGCTACAACCGGCTGGGACCCTGTCCGCTTCATCATTACCACCTTGGTCTGGACGAGACCGAAAGGCAGGCCCTGGACCGGGGGCAGTCCGAACGGCTCCGCGCATTCGAAAGACTTGAATCGGCGATCGGCCCGGTACCCACCGACACGCCTCCGGCCATGGTCCGCAGCGAGGACCGGGCGGGGCAGTGGTTTGCGAGGCTGGCACTGGCGATCCAGCGGGCCGCCGGTCACCGTGTGAGCCGGTTCGCTATCGACGGCTGCGAACTGGACGGTCAGACCCGGCCCTGGTTTGAGTACGACCATCCCGACAGCGGCCACGCCGCCGCCGAGCTGGCGGCCGAATGGGTAGGGCACCTGCTCGTTGCCGGGGCCGGGGAGCCTGCCGGCATTGACGGGACGCTGCGCCGCTGGCTGGATGAAGAGCTGGATGCCTTCGTGCGTGAACATGCTCCGCTGGCCACCCCGGCCGATACGCTTGCCATCATCGATGCCGCGCGCGATCGCGGCATCCCGCGACTGCGCATGGACCGATCACCGTCCGAGCCGATCCACGGTGATTTCCGCCTGCGTGCTCATTCGCTGCTGCGCCTGGGGCAGGGAAGCCGGCAGCATACCGTCGACGGCACTTTTTGCGTCAGCCGCTCCGAGCCGATGTTCGGCCTGGTGCGCAATCGCGAGGCACGCCTGCGTGCCCTGGCATCCCTGGATGTGCCGCTGCCTGCCCGTCATCCAGAGGCCGGCTGGTGTCTGAGCGAATCGCGCGCGGCACGTGCCTTTCGTCGCATCGGCCAGCCCGTGGCCGTGCGGCCTGTCAGTAATTTGTCGGGCCGCGCGACCACTCTGGCCGTTGAGAGCGAGGACGCGGTTCGTGCAGCCGCCCGTTCAGTACTGCGCTACAGCGACCAGGCGCTGATCGAACCGTTCGTGCCGGGCAGGCAGTGGCTGGTGCTGGTGGGAGGCGGGCGATGCCTGGCCGCCTTGCGCGGGCCCGACGAGGCCGACCGGGATTTTACCGCGTTCGATGTACAGCAGGTCCACCACTCGATCAGGGCACTGGCCGAGCGCCTGGCCACTAAACTTGATGTCGGTCTGCTGGCCGTGCAGATCGTCGCCCGCGATATCGATTGTTCGCTGGCCGACAGCGGTGGCGCGGTCGTCGATGTCGACCTGGCGCCGCGGCTGGATCGGTATCTGGCCACCGATGATCGGCGCCTGCATGCCCTGGCCGCAGCCTTCGTCGACTGGCTCTTCCCGGAGCCCGAGCGCTCCCGTGTGCCGGTGATTGCGATCACCGGAACCAACGGCAAGACCACCACGGCGAGAATGCTGCACTGGATCATGCAGCACGACGGCAAGCGCTCCTCTCTGGCCTGCTCCGACGGCTCCTTCATCGGTGCCAACGAAATCTCGGACACCGAGGATGGACACCTGATCGGGCACCTGGGGGTGCTGGACCATCCGGAAACCGAACTGGCCGTGCTCGAGTCCACCCGCGGCAGTGCCGGCAGCACCGGGCTGGGCTTCGAGCATTGTCGCGTCGGCATTTGCCTCAACGTCAGCGAAGACCACCTCGACGATGAGCTGGCCATTGGCTCAGTCGAGGAAATGGCGCGCATCAAGCGCAGCATCCTGGAGGCTTCCGACGATGTGGTGGTGCTCAATGCCGACAACGGGCATTGCCTGGACATGCTGGCTGCCCTGCGCGGGCGTCGGGTCGGTCTGGTTTCACGTCTGCAGCCGGCAGCCGAGCTGGCCGGGCTGGTCGAGGAGGGTGTTGCACTGGCGCTGGTCGAACCCTTCGAGGGGCGTGACTGGCTGGTCGTACATGACAATGGCCGTGTTGTTCCAGTGATCGCGGTGGCCGACGTGCCCGTCTGCCACGATGGGCACGCCGTCCACAACGTCAGCAACGCACTGCATGCGGTGTTGGCCGCGCACTTCATGGGCGTGTCGACGGAAGTGATCGCCACCGGTTTGCGCGACCTTGATACCTCGTTCGAGACCCACTTCGGTCGCCTCAACCGCATCGAGGGGCTGCCCTACGATCTCGTCATCGACTATGCGCACAACCCGGACGGGCTGGCCCACCTCGTGGAATTCGTGCGTCGCACGCCGGTCGAGGGGCGGCGCATTCTCAATTTCTCCTGCTCGGCAGCCAACTCCGACGCCTTTATCCAGCGCATGGGCGCGGCGGCGGCCGGTGCCTTCGACCATTACGTCTGCAAGGGCTTCACGTTTCTTTACCAGCGGCAGCCAGGAGAGGTCGCACGTCATCTGCATGCGGGCCTGACGAGGGCCGGGGTCAGTGACGAGCTGATCACGGTATGCGACGAGGAAATGCAGTCGATCGAACAAACGCTGGCGATGGCGCGACCCGGCGACCTGGTGGTCATCGTCGCCGGCAAGAAGAACAAGCGCAGGATCTACCGTCTGCTCAGGGATCGAGCATCCGGTCAGGGGGCGGTCTGAATCCCCCTGTTCACGCTGACTCTGGCAGAATCAGTGGCATGAAGTCTTGCACGTTGACTGTCGCCGCTATGGCACTCATGCTGCTCGGTATGGGTAGTTCACATGCCGGTCTGGACCTGGTGGACCAGGTCGATCTGGAGCGATACCAGGGGCGCTGGTACGAGATCGTGCGCCTGCCCAATCGCTTTCAGCGCCAGTGCGAGTCGGATGTGTCAGCCGATTACCGGCTACGTGACGACGGCCGGATCGACGTGACGAACCGTTGCCGCCGCGAGGACGGCAGTTATGCCGAAGCGAACGGTGTGGCCAGACGCGTCGACCCGGATGGGCCGGAAGCGGCGCTGGAAGTGCGCTTTGCACCGCGCTGGCTGTCCTTCCTGCCGTT
>SKZJ01000317.1 GCA_007127425.1 Wenzhouxiangella sp. | reverse complement strand
GGTGCCACTCGCTCCGTACGCCGCCACGGCCAGTCGCCAGGGAAGCAGGGTCCAGCTGCTTCGTCCAAGCCACAACGGCAGGGATACCAGTGCCGCTCCGACCAGCCCGAGCAGCAGATAGAACCACCACAGGATCGTCTCGCTTTCCGGCGGCCGGTGAACGGACGGGTCGTGGATCATCCGTGTTTCGGAAACGAGTGGCCGTCCTTCCAGGGTGACGCGGCCAACCCAATGCGCCAGTGCTTCAGGCAGGAAGGCTTCCTCCCAGGCAGTACGCTCACGGTCGATCTCCGGACCGAGCAGCACCATCAGCCCGGCATGCAGCCATGGACGCTGTACGTTGAGCCGGCTGGTGTGCTCGCGAAAGTTCTGTCGGGCGGACTGCCCCTGCATCGTCTCGGCGAGCGAACCGGCAGTCACTTCATCGAGCAGGTCCCTGAGCCACGTTGAACAGTTGGCGAAGAAATAGTCGTAATCGTAGTACTGGGGAACCGGAAAGATGGCCTCATTGAGCAAACGGTGCAGCCAGCGCACCTGCGCCGGTGTCAGATCGAGCCGCTGGGCGGTAATGGACCGCTCACGATCACGGTAGAACTCGAACTCCCGTGCCGACGTCGACGCGGAACCGAAGTACCGCATGATGCCGCGCGCGAAATCAAAGTAGAACCCGGCACGGTCCATCTCGAAATAGCCGAAACTGAACGTGTGATCCAGCCCCGCTTCCTCGTCGATCAGCCACAACGCATTATGTCCGAACCGCTCCCAGACCTCCTCCCCGGGGCCGTAGGTGACCAGCCAGGCCTCCTGGGCATCGACATCGGTTGGCAAGAACGCCGACAGCGCCAACAGCAACGGCAACAGGAATTTCATCGACAAGGGTCCGGGGAGAATACGTACCGCATGGTACCCAATTCCGCGGCATACTGGACCTTGACACCTCCATTTCGACGAAAGCCCCGTCACCATGTCACGAGTACAGTTCGAAAACCGCACCGGTGTACGCCTGACCGGAAACCTCGAAACGCCGAGTCGAGAGCGGACAAGGGCCTGCGCCGTATTCGCCCACTGCTTCACCTGCGGGCGCGACATTCGTGCGGCCCGCGAAATCACCGCTCATCTGGCCGACGCCGGCTTTGCCGTACTCCGGTTTGACTTTACCGGACTGGGCGAGAGCGACGGCGATTTTGCCGACACCCATTTTTCCAGCAACCTGGACGATCTCGAGGATGCGGCCAACTGGCTGGGCAAGGAACTCGCCCCGCCGCAGTTGCTGGTCGGTCACTCGCTCGGCGGAGCCGCGTGCCTGGCGGTGACCGAACGTCTCGAATCGGTCCGCGCCGTCGCCACCATCGGCGCACCGTCGACCCCCGAAAACGTGATCCGGCATTTCGACAACCAGCTCGAGGAGATCATGCAGAACGGTTCGGCCGAAGTGGAGCTGGCCGGGCGTCGCTTCCGCATCCGGCGGGATTTCATCGAGGATGCGCGCGATCACGACCTGGAAGAGCGCCTGCGTGAACTTGGCCGCTCGTTGATGGTCATGCACTCGCCGGTCGACCAGGTCGTGTCGATCGATCACGCCCAGCGGATTTTCGCCGCGGCGAAGCATCCCAGGAGCTTTGTCAGCCTGGATGACGCCGATCACCTGTTGAGTAATCCGGCTGATGCACGGTGGGCCGCCAGCATGATTGCCGCCTGGGCGGCACGGTTTATCGAAGACGAGTAGCCTTACTGCGTTCGGAACACTTCCATCGCGTGCAGGCGGCGATCGTCGGCGCTGGCGACGACGAAAGTCCAGTCGCCGATCTCTACCGACTCCCCCGCCTCGGGCAGGCGACCGAACTCGGCAACGACCAGGCCACCGATGGTGTCGTACTCGTCATCGCTGTAGTCGGTGTCCAGAGATTCGTTGAAATCGTCGATTGGCGTCAGCGCCTGGACCAGGTACTTGCCCTGCTCCAAGCGCTGGACATCGGCCATGGCATCGGCGTCGTGCTCGTCGTCGATGTCGCCGACGATTTCCTCGAGCACGTCCTCGATGGTGATCAGCCCGGACACGCCGCCGTACTCATCGACAACGATCGCCATATGATTCTTGCTGACACGGAACTCCCGCAGCAGCACGTTCAGGCGCTTGGACTCGGGGATGATGACCGGGGGGCGCACAAGATCCGACAGTTCGACATCGTCTCCGTTGGCCACCAGCTTGAGCAGGTCCTTGGCCAACAGAATGCCGTTGACCTCGTCACGGTCCTCGCCAACCACCGGAAACCGGGAATGCCCGGATTCGATGATGATCGGCAGAATGTCGGTCAGTGACGAGCCGCCCGGGATGACCATCATGTGCGAGCGCGGGATCATCACGTCGCGCACTTGCAACTCATCCACTTCCAGCGCCCCTTCGAGCATGGCCAGGGTATCGGCTTCTATGAGGCCCTGCTCGGCCACAGCGCGCAGCAGTTCGAGTAAATCTTCCCGATTGCGCGGCTCGCCACCGAATGCACGGCTCAGGCGCTCCAGCCATCCGCGGGAGGAGGAATTACTACTGTCCGGTATGTCGTCGTTCATGAACTCTCGGTGCGTTTGCGGCGAACATTGATGCCGTCAGGCACGCATATGAAACAGGAATCAGTCTTCATTGATGTCGTAGGGATCAGCGATACCCAGTGTAGCCAGCAATTCGATCTCGCGCGACTCCATCTGCTCCGCCTGATGGGCTGACATATGGTCGAAGCCGAGCAGATGCAAGCTGCCATGAATGACCAGGTGCGCCCAGTGCCACTCGGGCAATTTGCCCTGCCCTTCTGCCTCACGCGCGATGACCGGTGCGCAAAGCACGATATCGCCGAGAAACTGCAGCCCCGTCCCCTCCGGCAGGCTGGCTGGAAAACTGAGGACATTGGTTGGGTAGTCACGCTGGCGCCACATTCGGTTGAGTTCACGCCCCTCTTTCTCGTCGACCAGTCGCACGACCAGCGCCGCCCGGGGATGATCCGCAAGCGCCACGTTCACCCACCGCGCGATTTGCTCGTCGGTCGGCAGATCTTCGCACTCGCAGGCACGCTGGACAACCAGCCGCTCCAGTTCGGCTTCAGCGGCTGCGTTCATCGGCCCGTTCGTAGGCCTCGACGATGCGCCGGACAATGGGATGGCGCACCACGTCGCGGGCATCGAAGAAGGTCTGGCTCACGCCTTCGACATCCTTGAGCAATTCGATGGCCTGCCGAAGACCGGAGGTGACCTTGGGCGGGAGATCGATCTGGGTCATGTCGCCGGTAATCACCGCCTTGGAGCCGAAACCGATGCGAGTCAGGAACATCTTCATCTGCTCGGAAGTCGTGTTCTGGGCCTCGTCCAGGATGACAAAGGCATCATTGAGCGTACGCCCGCGCATGTAGGCCAGCGGGGCCACTTCGATGACATTGCGTTCGGTCAGCCGTGCCGCGCGCTCAAAGCCCAGCATCTCGTAGAGCGCGTCATGCAGCGGGCGCAGGTAGGGATCGACCTTCTGGGCGAGATCGCCGGGCAGGAAGCCCAGCCGTTCGCCGGCCTCGACAGCCGGGCGCACCAGCACGATGCGTTGCACCCGGTCGGACTCCAGTGCATCGACCGCGCAGGCTACCGCCAGGAAGGTCTTGCCGGTGCCGGCCGGCCCGACCCCGAAACTGACGTCGCAATCGGAGATACGCTGGATATAGCGACGCTGGTTGGGACCGCGCCCGCGAATCATGCCGCGCCGGGTACGGATACCGACCTCGATCTCCTCGGTTTCCGGCTCGTCCAGTCCCGATTGCTGCAAGTGCAGGTTGACCGTGGCCGGGGTCAGCACCTCGGACTCGGCCTGGCGGTAGAGCTGACGCAATACGCGCCGCGCCGCCTGGGTGGCATCGGCCTCGCCCTCAACGCTGAACAGGTTGCCGCGTGCAGCGATCGAGACCCCCAGCCGCCGCTCGATCAGGCGCAAGTGATCGTCGAGATGACCGCAGAGATTGGCCAGGCGTTCGTTGTCTACCGGCTCGAGTTCCAGCGTGACCGCCGTTTCGGAAGCAGTGCTCATTCAGGCCGCCGCCGTTTCGGAGGCAACAAGACGCCCACGCAGGGAATTGGCCAGGGCCGCGGTAATCGTGACCTCGGTCATGCGACCGATCAATTCGGGCGGCCCGGGAAAATTGACCACCCGGTTGTTCTCGGTGCGGCCGGCCAGTTCGCCACTGTCCTTCTTGCTTGCCCCCTCGACCACCACGCGCTGGGTGGTGCCGACCATCGCCTCGGAGTAAGCTTTCGCCTGCCGGCTGAGCTGATCCTGCAATCGCTGGAGTCGATCCTTCTTCTCTTCCAGCGAGACGTTGTCCGGGAAAGAGGCCGCCGGTGTACCGGGCCGTGCCGAGTAGATGAAACTGAAGCTCTGGTCAAATTCCAGTTCACGCACCAGGTCCAGCGTCTGCTGAAAATCGTGTTCGGTCTCACCGGGGAAGCCGACGATGAAGTCCGAACTGAGAGCAATATCCGGCCGGACCTTGCGCAGCCGGCGGATCTTCTGCTTGTACTCGAGAATGGTATGCCCGCGTTTCATCAGCGACAGCACGCGGTCCGAACCGGACTGTACCGGCAGGTGCAGGTAGTCGACCAGTTGCGGCACCTCGCCGAAAACCTCGATCAGACTATCGGAGAACTCGACCGGATGGGATGTGGTGAAACGGATGCGCTCGACGCCCTCGATATGCGAGACGTAGCGGATCAGCAGGGCCAGGTCGGCCGTGCCGCCGTCGTGCATCGGCCCGCGGTAGGCGTTGACATTCTGGCCCAGCAGGTTGATTTCGCACACGCCCTGCCCGGCCAGTGAGGCGACTTCGGCGATGACGTCATCGAGCGGCCGGCTGACTTCTTCGCCACGCGTATAGGGCACCACACAGAAGGAGCAGTACTTGGAGCAACCTTCCATGATGGAAACGAAGGCAGTGGCACCACGCGCGCCGGGGCTCGGCAGGTGATCGAACTTCTCGATCTCGGGAAAGCTGATATCGATGGCCGAACCGCTGCCGCCGCGCGCCTGCTCCAGCAGTTTCGGTAGCCGGTGAATGGTCTGCGGGCCGAACACCATGTCGACGAACGGCGCCCGACGCACGATGCCCTCGCCTTCCTGGCTGGCCACGCAGCCGGCCACGCCGATGACCACCTCGGGCCGCGCCTCCTTGAGAGGGCGCCAGCGACCAAGCTGCGAGAACACTTTCTCCTGGGCCTTCTCGCGGATCGAGCAGGTATTGACCAGGATGACATCGGCATCCTCGGGCCGATCGGTCAGTTCCAGGCCGTGCGAATGCGCCAGTACGTCGGCCATTTTTTCCGAATCGTACTCGTTCATCTGACAGCCGTGGGTCTGGATGTAAAGCTTGCCCGCCATGTATGCCTGAACCGATTGAAAGACCAGCCAGTTTACCTTACTACCGGGCCACGCGACTAGTCTCCTGCCCGTTGCGCCGGCTGGGCCCGGTAGCGCACGCGTCGGGTGATTCGGCAGACCAGTTCGTAGGGAATGGTGCCGGCCGAACGTGCCACTGCCTCGACCGGCAGTCCTTTGCCCCACAACACCACCGGATCGCCGATTTTCGCTTCCGGGCACTCCGACAGATCGATGGTAATCATGTCCATCGACACTCGCCCGGCCAACCGGCAACGCTGACCGTTGACCAGCACCGGCGCGCCGTCGGCAATGGAACGCGGATAGCCGTCGCCGTAACCGATTGCCGCCACGCCGATCAGCATGTCCTCGGGGGCAACGAAACGGCCACCGTACCCGACGCATTCTCCGGCCGGCACACGATTGACGGCCAGCAACTCCGAGGTCAGTGTCATCGCCGGTTGCAATCCGAGATCGTTGCCGCTACCGACATCCATCGGCGAAATTCCATACAGCACGATCCCGGCACGTACCCAGTCGCGATGGATCGCCGGCCAGTTGAAGATTGCAGCAGAATTGGCCAGGCAGTGTTCACCGTCGAGACCCGATACGGCCTCGTCGAAACGGCCCAGCTGCCGGGCGTTGAGCGGATGATCGGGTTGTTCGGCACAAGCCAGGTGGCTCATCAGGTTGACCCGCGTCACCCCGGGCAACTCGAGCAGGCGAGCGTGCAGCTCCGCCACCTCGGCCGCCTCCACGCCCAGTCGATGCATGCCGGAGTCGATCTTCAGCCAGACCCGGGGCGTGACCGGGTGCCCGAAATGAGCCAGTGCCTCCACCTGCTGGCGATGATGCACGGTCAGCTCGAGCCCCAGTTCCGCGGCAACGGCGAGATCGCCCGAATCGGTGACCCCTTCGAGCAACAACACCGGCAAGCCATTGCCCAGGCGCCGTATGGCGCGTGCTTCCTCGATGGTCGCCACGGCCAGCATATCGGCACCGGCGAGCGCCGGCAGGCACAGATCGATGCGGTGTCCGTAGGCATCGGCCTTCACCACGGCCATCACGCGGGCACCGGGTGCGTTCTCGCGTACCCGGCGGAGATTATGGGCGACGGCATCGGGATGGATGCGGGCAATGGTGTTGCGCGCCATGGCGGGGTTACCGGGCCGACGGCCCGGAATCAGTCATCCTGGCTGTAGTGATCGTAGGTGAAATCCCGGAACCTCACGTACTCGCCCTGGAAGGCCAGGTCGACCTTGCCGGTGGCGCCATTGCGGTGCTTGCCGATGATGATCTCGGCCTTGCCCTTGTCCGGCGAGTCCTCGTTGTAGACCTCGTCGCGATAAATGAACAGGATCAGGTCGGCATCCTGCTCGATGGCGCCGGATTCGCGCAGGTCGGCCATCTTGGGGCGCTTGTCGGGGCGTTGCTCAAGCGCGCGGTTGAGCTGCGACAGCGCGATCACCGGCAGATCGAGTTCCTTGGCCAGCGCCTTGAGACTGCGCGAAATCTCGCTGATTTCGTTGGTGCGGTTCTCCGACGCTCCCGGAGCCTTCATCAACTGCAGGTAGTCGACCACGATCAGGCCGATATTGTGTTCGCGTTTCATGCGCCGCGCGCGCGCGCGCAGATCGGTAGGCGAAAGCGACGGTGTCTGGTCGATAAAGATGCCGGCCCCCTTGAGCATACTCATCGCCGAGCGCAGGTTGACCCAGTCATGACCCTCGAGCTTGCCGGAGCGCAAGCGGTTCTGATCGATCTGGCCGAGCGAGGAAAACAGGCGCATGACCAACTGCACGTCCGACATTTCCATCGAGAAGATGGCCACCGGGACCTTGTAGCGAATGGCGGCACGCTCGGCGATATTCATCGCAAAACTGGTCTTGCCCATGGACGGCCGGCCGGCGACGATGATCAGGTCGGTCTTCTGCAAGCCCGAGGTGTGTCCATCGAGGTCGGTAAATCCGGTCGGCACACCGGTCAGCTCGCCCTCGTTCTCCTGCAAGTCGTTGAGCACGTTCATGGCTTCTGCCATGACCTGCTGAATCGTCACGTAGCCCGAAGTCCGGTGGGCGCCCTGATCGGCGATGGCGTAGATGCGCTGCTCCGCTTCCTCAAGCACTTCCTTGCTGCTGCGCCCAGCGGTACTCAGTGCCGTGTCGGCAATGTCGGTACCGATCTCGATGAGCTGACGCAGAATGGACTTTTCACGAATGATCTGCGCGTAGCCGACCACGTTGGCCGGGCCCGGCGTCTCGTTGGCCAGCATGGTCAAGTAGGAGCCGGCGTCGACCCGGTCGAGCATGCCGTGGCGAGAAAACCACTCGTTCACGGTAATGGCGTCGCAGGGCTGCGCCTGCTGTCCCAGCTCGGAAATCGCCCGGTAGATCAGGCGATGGGTCTCACGGTAGAAATCGGCCTCGTCAATCTGGTCAGCGACCTTGTCAAAGGCATTGGCCGAGAGCATCAGCGCGCCCAGCAGCGACTGCTCGGCCTCGTTGGAATGAGGCGGCGCCTTGACGTTGGTCAGTGTCGAGATTCTTGGTTCAGCCACTTCCAGACAATACCGGGATGCATACGTGAAGGGGACGGCCGTTCAGTTTAGCTCAGATTAAGGGAGCTGGCTATTGAAGATGGCGACTCTTAACGAAATCGGCCCGGGCAGGGCCCGGGCCGATTCAAACGGTCAAACGTCATCGTCGCCGGAACGCAGGGCTCCGGCTGGCAGGAATCAGCTTTCTGCGGCGATGACCCTGATCTTGACCTCGGTCTGCACGTCGGCGTGCAAGATCAGCCCGATGGTGAACTCGCCCGGCTCGCGAATCGGACCTTCGGGCATGTCGACCTCGGCCTTCTCCACGGAAAAGCCCATTTCGGTGAGCTTGCCGGCGATCTCATTGGGATTGATCGAACCGTAAAGCCGCCCTTCCGGGCTGACGGGCACGGCGAACAGCACCTCGTCGATGCCCTCGATGGCTTCGCGGCGTGCTTCGGCTGCAGCCAGCTTGTCCTGTGCCTGGCGCTGCAATTCCTCACGACGGGCCTCGAAGGACTCGATGTTTGCCTTGGTCGCCGGCACGGCCTTGCCGCGCGGCAGCAGGAAATTGCGACCGTATCCGGGGCGCACGGTGACCGTATCGCCCAGATCGCCGAGGTTGTAGATATTTTCAAGAAGAATCAGCTTCATCACGTCACCCCGGTCCTCAGTGGTTGTCGGTGTACGGCAGCAGCGCCAGATAACGGGCGCGCTTGATCGCAGTGGCCAGCTGGCGCTGGTACTTGGCCTTGGTGCCGGTAATGCGGCTGGGCACGACCTTGCCGGTCTCGCCGACAAAATCCTTGAGCAGATCAATATCCTTGTAATCGATCTCCTCGATGCCCTCCGCAGTAAAGCGGCAGTACTTGCGTCGTCTCATGAAACGTGCCATTGCTTAAGCCTCCGCCTTCTGCTGTTCATCATCATCCGAATCGTCCGAGCCGGCGTCCTGTTCGTCGCTGCTCTCCGACT
>SKZJ01000310.1 GCA_007127425.1 Wenzhouxiangella sp. | reverse complement strand
TGGACGAAGCACGTCGACAACTGTCCATGGCCGAACGCGCCGTCGGCATGGATCGCATGGTCGAGGCGGCGCGCTTTGCCAGGCAGTCGCAAGTCGCGGCTGAACTGGCAACGGCGCGAACCGGATCTGCCAAGGCACTTGAGATCAATCATGAAATGCGCCGAAGCACCGAAGCATTGCTCGAAGAAATGCGGCGCACCGAGCGCACTGGAGGCAGACAATGAGCATCACAACCACAATCGTAAAGACAAGCGAGAGACGTCAGAACTGGAATCGAGGCTTGCGGATTGCCGCATTGACGATGGCAACCCTCCTGCTCGCAGCATGTGCCACCACGCCGTCAAGCCCCCCGGGTTCATCCGAGGTGCGCGCAAAGCTCAACGCGCTTCAGGCCGATCCGAATCTGGCACCGCATGCGCGTGTCGAAATACGTGAGGCCGAAGAGGCCGTGCGAATCGCGGAGCAGCCGTTGTCGCGTTCCACCGACCCGGACCTGGCTGCTCACTGGGTCTACCTGGCCGATCACAAGGTGGAAATCGCTCGAGCCAGGGCACAGACCCGCTTTGCGGAAAGTCAGCGCAGTGTGCTCGGAGAAGAACGTGAGCGGGCACGACTTGCGGCACGAACCCGAGAGGCGGACAGGGCCCACGCCGATGCGCAAGCCGCCCGCGGTGAAGCGGAGAGATTGCGACGCGAGGCTGAAGCGGCTCGGGCGGCCGGAACGGAATCAGAAGCCGCCGCGTTGCGGCGGGAGGCGGAAATGCAGCGCCAGATCGAGATGCTGGAAGCCGAGATCACCAGTCGAGGACTGGTCCTGACCCTGGGCGACGTGCTGTTTGACACCGCCAGCGCCCAGCTGCAGGGCGGCGCCCACACCAATCTCGACAAGTTGGTGCACTTCCTCAATCAATACCCTGATCGACACGTTCAGGTTGAAGGCCACACCGACAACGTCGGCTCGCACGAATACAACCGGGACCTGTCGCACCGCCGCGCCGATTCGGTAAAACAGTTTCTGACTCAGCAGGGCATCGCCTCGGAGCGGATCACCACGGCCGGAATCGGCATGGACCGGCCGGTCGCGTCCAATGCCTCGGCCAGCGGTCGCCAGATGAACCGCCGGGTGGAAATCATCATTGAGAATCCGCAGGACTCGCACGCCTCAACCGGCCTGGATTGAAGCACTTTTTACCAACGGGAATGCCAACCATGCTTTCCCCACACCCAAGCAGTACAGGAGTAAAAAATGATCAGATCCATACTCATTAATGCATTAGTCGCCCTGGCCATGGTCGCCTTGATCTTGCCCGCCCAGGCTCAGCTTGTATCGACCGGGGATACGCTTGCGCTGGAAGCCGGCAACCTGGAAACCCGCGTCGAGACGTATCTCTTGCGCGATGGCGTGGCTGCCGAGCTGGCCGAACTGGGTGTGACCCATGAAATGGCAATGGCACGAGTGGCCGATATGAGCGCCGAAGAGCTTGAACTGGTCGCCGGACGCATCGACGAAATGCCGGCCGGCGGAGAGGGAGTGCTTGTCGTGCTCGGCATCGTCTTTCTCGTCCTCATCGTTCTTCAAGTCATAGGACGCTGATGCCGGAAGTGCGCAGCAAAGGCGCGGCCGCCCTGGCCGCGCTTTTTTTTCTCCTGGTCACCGGTTGCGCCAGCTTCGATACGAGAATCCCGGAGTCATGGGAGCCGCGCATCGAGTTGAGCGAGACACCGTTCTATCCACAGCTCGAGCATCACTGCGGCCCAGCGGCACTGATCACGGTGCTCGAAGCATCGGGTGTCACGCCGGCCTATGACGAAGTCGCCGACCGGATCTATGTTCCGGGCCTGGAGGGCAGCCTGCAGGTCGAGCTGATGGCTGCGACAAGAAGCTTTGAACGCATCCCGTTCCGGCTACAGGGTGAACTCCAAGCTGTGCTTGCCGAGGTCGAGGCCGGCCGGCCGGTGCTGATCCTCCAGAATCTTCGTGTGCCCAGATGGCCGGCATGGCACTACGCCGTCGTCATCGGCTACGACCGCGAACGCGCTGAAATCCTCATGCGCTCGGGCAGGGATCCCTTGCAGACAACTCCGACCCGGCGGTGGATGCGCCAGTGGGACTGGGCCTCGCGCTGGGCCATCGTCGTGCTCGAACCCGGCGAACTTCCGGTCAACCCGCATCGCCCGGCAGTACTGCGTGCATTGGCCGACTTCGACGATCACGCCCCGGCCGGGCCGCGCCTGCGGGCATGGCGGGCTGTCGCCGAGCAGTGGCCGGACGAGCCGCTGGCCTGGATGGGTATGGGCAACGCCCGCTATGAACTCGGTACGCTCGATAACGCGGCAACCGACTTCGAACATGCACTGGAGATCAAGCCCGACAGTTGGCCGGCACGGCTTAACCTGGCCCATGTTTTACTGGAACTCGATCGCCCCTGCCAAGGCCAACAAATCATCGAGTCCGAGCCGATGACGCCCGATCACCCGTTGACCGCAGTCCGCGGCAACCTGTTGCCAACACTCGAAACGGCCTGTGCGGCCAGGACAGGAAAAAGCGCTCAATAAAAAACCCCGGCCGCATGGCCGGGGTTTTCTTTAGAGAGCCCCTGACTCAGAGACTCCCTCATGGGTATTGCATCTGCTACCTTCGATTCAGATCTGACTAACGAGGTTGTTAGTGATGCCGCATGAAAGCCGCGGCCATCAGGATCATCATCAGGATAATCAGTACAAACCCGCCCTGTGAAAGATCAGCAGCATGAGGCTGTGCAGATATCCTAATTTCAGGTCCCCCAATACTCTGTGCGATACCGCACACAAGTGTCTACTTGTATGTTTTTACTGTTCGGTCTGGTCAGGATGGACACCCGGGCCAAGGTGCCCAGGTGTCACAACGCAGGGTGCAGGCTGATCGGTCACCCGATGCCCCGGCGCCCGCTAAGCAACTGGAACAGCACCATGATGACTGCGATCACGATCAGAACGTGAACCACTCCCCCCATCGTGGTTCCAGTGATGAAACCGAGGAGCCAGAGTACGGCAAGAATTGCGGCGATTGTAAATAGCATGATTTTCATTCCTTCGGTTCAGTAACCGAGTCAGGGGTTATCCGGCGCCTCTTTCAGCGTCCGGGCTCATCTACAGCATGCTCCCGCGACCGACGTTCATCTGTGCGTTGTCGCACACCTCGCCCCGCATTCGCCTTAGCCCAGAGCATTCCCAGATCCTGCGCGATTTTCAGTAGCAGCACGGCATTCGAACTCGACATGACCGCGGTTTTTGCACGGTCGGGTGAGGCTGACGGCTGCTCGATCACCGGGGCCGTCTTGTTCACCGGCCGATGGATCCAGTCTCCGATCACAAACCCTGCGAACCCCGCAATCCACAGCACACGGGGCGAAGCGCACCCGGAATGAATCCGGGACCCGAGCGTCGCCCCAAGGTCTCTTGCGCGCGCCTTGCGTCGATCCAGACGGCTTGCGGCCTGGTCGATCTGGCGGCTGAGGGATTGGGTTTCATTTCCCAACGACTTCTCTTTCTTCGCTGTCAAGGGGAACGCTCCGTATCTGGCTCATCAAATGCTGCCGGCTCGAGCCGACTGATGGTGGCTGGAAACAGCAGGCTTTTGCTGCGCTTGCGAATGGCGGCAATGAGGAGCATGGCCACCAGGCAATGGACAGCGAAAACCAGAAGCAAGGCAATGCTGGCCGGCAGCAGCGTATGCTGAACCAGTACAAGGACCGCTGCGCCAACCAGTGCCAGCCAGGCGGTTGACAGCAGGCAGGCCGTGATCAGGCCCATGACAATGATCCTGACCAGGCTTTCACCCGCCTGTCGCGTTTCCAGGGCGGCAAGGACAAGATGATCATGCACAATCCCCCTTAATTCCCGCTCCAGTAACCTGCCCACCTCCAGCAGTCCGGGGTCTCGCCCGGACGCCTCGGAAGGGGGTCTTTCGCTATGATCACCTACATTGCCGGGCATGCAGAAAGCACCCTAGCGCGTGCGCAGGATACGACTGAGAAGATAGCCGCTAGCGACCGCAATGCCGACGGCCGTGGCCGGATTCTCTTGAATATACTCGCGCGTGATCGCCAACCATCTTTCCTGCGTTTCCTTGATCTCGTGGCCTGCTTCGCTCAGACTGTCCGTTGCATTATTGGTTGTATCCGCTGCCCAGTCGACTGCTTTGTGAGCTCTGGCGGCTGCGGCATCGACTTTCTCATGCACCACCCTTTCATTCGAATTCGTTTTCATGTTCATGGTCGTTCTCCAATGTGATCCCGCGTAACCTGAATGTTACGGGGGCACTATCACCGAAGGCGAAATCCATGGCCTCCAGGAAGTGATCCCCATTGTCCAGCGCGCGAACCCTCCCCGTCCGTGCGTTGCAACACGTAGGCACGGGGACGAAGAGGTCAGGCGCGCTCACAGCGCCGGTGCGAACAGATTTGCCCCTCGGGACGCCAGCCGAACCCAGAACGGCTTGTCGGTCACTTCGTTGTCGTCCATCTCGCGTGAATTGGCAAAATCAACCTCGAACATCTGCTCGACCTCGCCGGCGAATGCGGGGTCGGCGACCAGCGCAGTCAGTTCAAAGTTCAGGCGAAATGAACGGTTGTCCATATTGACTGTGCTGACGGCCGCACCCCGGTCGTCGATCAGAAAGACTTTCGCGTGCATCAGCCCGGGCTGGTAGCGGAAAATCCGAACCCCGGCCGCGCTCAGCGCATCCATGTACCTGTACGCGGCCAGGCCGGCCAGGCGGCTATCGGTTTGTTCGGGGAGCAACAGCCGCACATCCACCCCACCCAGGGCGGCAAGCTTCAGCGCCCCTAACACGCCCTCGTCGGGGACAAAATACGGGCTGGCGATCCAGATCCTCTTTTCCGCCAGGTGAATGAACTGCTGCACCATCAGGCTGGCGGTTTCGAATTGGTCGGCGGGTCCGGTAGGAACAACCAGGATCGGCACTCCGCCATCACTTACCTTGTGCGGCTGCCATGAGACGGCCGGCAGATCTGCAGTAACCCAGCGCCAGTCCTCGAGAAACGACAGTTGCAGGTTCAACACCACCGGACCCTCAATCCGCACGTGTGCGTCCCGCCAGCCCTCGGATTCGTACTCGTCGCCAATGTTCATGCCACCGACCCAGGCGACCTTGCCGTCCGCGACCACGAGCTTGCGGTGGTTACGGAAGTTCAGCTGAAATCGATCAATCCAGCTTTCATGCTGGAAAAACGAACGAATTTCGACACCCGCTTCAGTGAGCTCGTTGATATACGACCTGCTCAAATCGAGGCTGCCGATGCTGTCAAACAATACGTAGACCCGCACACCCTCCTGCGCCTTCCGGATCAGCCGCTGCTGCAGCTGGCGGCCCCGCTTGTCGTCACGCACGATGTAGAACTGCACCAGCAGGTAGTCCTCGGCGACATCGATGCCATGGAAGATGCTTGTGAAAATCGCTGGCCCGTCGATCAGCAGCTCGGCCCGATTACCGTCGATAAAAGGGATGTGCGCCAACTGCTCGACGGCACGCAACCTCGGGTCTTGCCCGCTCCACTCGCTCCGGAACGGCGCCAGCTCATCCAGGTGGGACTCCAGCGAGCGGTTCAATGAGGTCACACGCTTACGTCGAAGCTGAACATAGTCACCAATCTCGTCGCGCCCAAACACCCAGTAGGCGGGCACGGCCAGGTACGGAATGGCGTTAAGCGATACAACCCATGCCACGGTCCCCGGCGCGGTGCGTGTGCCCATCAGTGCGTGCAGTGACGTTGCAAAACCGATTAAATGCGCGACCAGCACGATCGCGGAAAATGTAATTGTTCGTCGGAATCTGCGAGCCCTGCTCATGCAGCAGGCTGACACGAACCACTCTCGGCACTCTGTACGCTGGCGAACCCACCATGTTCGATAGCCGTAACGTCCGCCTTGGTCATCGATTGTGTGCGATAGCGAACGGCGGTTTGAATGGCGGTGGGGCACAGTACTAACACCGACAGAGCGCGCTATCACCGGTGGAGTCCAGGATGAAAATGGTTGGGGAACCCTATGAGTGTTGAACCTGGGCACCCGTTGTTCGGGACAGTCGAGCGTCGGCTGTTCAGAGCCACTGCGGTGTTGTTCGTCATCGTCGCGCTGGGCGCTCTCATAGCCGGGACAGTCTGGGTTCTAGGGATAGCCCTGGCATTTTTCTACAACCTGATCATGCCCCTGGCCGTAGCCGGCATCCTCGCATTGGTGCTGCACCCCGTGGTAAGCCACCTTGAACGCTGGGCCTGGCTGAACCGGCTCACGGCCACGCTTATTGTCGTTTTGCTTTTTATTGCTGCAATCGCCGGACTTGTCGTCATGGTGGTGCCGGCCCTGATCCGGGAGATTGTCCTGTTTGCCGAGATGGTGCCGGGGATTCTTGCGCGATGGTACGAGTTCATGAAGGAAACCTTCCCGGCCTTTACACAGATGGTCATGGAAACCGCGGATGAGGGAGAAGTCAAGCAGGCGCTGCCTGGACTCCAGAGGACCGGAGAAACAGCGAGGTCGTTTGCGGGGATGCTGGTAGGTTTGAGCTTCGTGCCCTTGATACTCTTCTTCGCCCTGTTGTCCGGAGCACGTCTGCACGACCATGTCACCGAGATGCTGTCGGTGTTCAGCTCCAAGACACAGAGCAAGACCATGTACTTCATCGATGTCTTTCTGGCCCAGATGACCGGTTTCTTCCAGGGGCAGCTCGTCATTGCCGTGATCATGGGGATCCTGTTTTCCATCGGCTTCTCGATAATCGGCCTGAAAGGCGGCATCTTGATCGGCATGCTCCTGGGACTTCTGAACATCGTGCCCTTTCTTGGTACGCTGATTGGACTCCTGGTTGTTCTGCCGTGGTCCTATATGCAGCCGGGCGGAAGCTTCCAGCTTCTCGGCCTGAGCCTGATCGTATTCACCGCCGTACAGCTTGTGGAAAGCTGGGTGCTGACGCCGAAAATCATGGCGGACCGCTCGGGCTTGCACCCGGCACTCGTTATCATTTCCGTGTTCTTCTGGGGTACCGCATTCGGGGGGATCACCGGCATGATTCTCGCCGTACCGCTGACTGCGTTCATTATCGCGGCATGGGGGCAGGCCAAGCCCGGGCTCACCTTCAGCTTGCAATCCGATCACGAAGCGAGCCGGATTGATACATCAGTCGGCTCAGTGCCATCAGCAGCGGTGAAAGATTCCCGAGACGACCCGAATCCGACCTAGGGTTCGGAGAACGCCGCGGCCTTTCGCGTCATGTCGATATCGTTCTGATCGGACATGGCGTGCTCCGAACGGCCCAACGCCATTCTGGAATGCAGTCTGGCAGCCGCAACCATCTCCTCGTTATCCAATTCGGCCAGCGAGGCAAAAGCTTTCTGTAGCCTGATCGACACTTCAATGATCCCCGCACCATCGCGAGCGATAGCGGTAAAGGCATCGTCGAGCAAGTCATCAATCGCCAGGTTCGGTACCGATATCCGGTCATGCTTGACTTCCTGCCCTTCGGTTTCTTCAAGCGGGGCCTGAAAAAGCGTAAACAAGCGAACCATTGCTCCAATGATATTGATCGCCGTGCCCGGATCATTGACCCCCGGCGACAGCGCCTTGCTGGCGATCTCGGACAATGCCAGAAAACCGAATCGGGGATCATCCTCAAAAGCACGATTTCGTCCAATCTTGAAGGCGCTCTCAAACTCATCTGACTTGAACGATTCGCTACCCAGGACGTAAAGCAAGGGGCGGCTTGTGCTTACAAAGGTTCCGGGCAGCACCTTCATGACCACACGACAGGTGAATGCCTTTGCGCTGGATTGCAGCGATTCCATATCGATATTCTGGACGTACCCCACTTTGGAAGAGAAAACGGCAGCAGGCTTCTGATCTGCCTGATCAAGGGGCATCGGCAGACCTCCCAGTGTAGGGGAGTGGCGACGGCGATCCAGCGCGTCGGCGGTCGCCTTTTCCACCTTTTCAATCGTGTTGGTGATACGCCCCAGTCGGGCAATTCGGTCTACCCAACGCACGAAGGTGCCGATGACAATGGCAAATACCAGAACGGTCAGCACAAACATCGCAAACAGGCCGGCAGCACCGAACATTCCATTCTTGACGGCGATGAGCGAAACCAGGCTGAAAATGAAAGCACCGACAAAGGCTGACAGTGCATTCTGGGTTACATCATCAGCGATTACCAGCGAGAATGACCGAGGGGTCGCACCCGTACTGGCCGATGCATAAGCGGAAACCATTGAGCCTACTGCAAATGTTGCAATCACCAGCATGCTGGAAGCCATGATGGTCAGCAAGGATGTGACTGAGTCAAGGCTGACCTCCGGTAGCACACTGGAAAGACCGGAATCGTCAGCGAGGCCGGCGACGAATATTCCACCGATCGACAACAGCGACAGGGCCAGCGGCCTGACCCACAAACGTTCCTTGAGCCAGCTACTCAGAAGGTGTAGCCGGTCTGACGATAGAAGTGACGACTGGGCCATGGCGCTTTAGAGCCTGATGCCGTCATACATCATCTGTCAGTGTTTCGTTTTCAGCATGTCGTCACGTTGGTTCTCCGCCCTTGCAGCACCAATCGCAGTTTCAACACTCTTCACTTCCTCCGGCGGCGGCAGGACGGCCGGCAAACCGAGAGACTCGATCCACAATTCACGGAGGAATCCCTTGGTGTGATAGAGGTGATGGTCCTCTTCCTCCCCCACCATTTTGTACGCAGCCCTAAGTTCGGCGGTTTCCTCTCCCTTGCCATACTCTGCGAGATGCCCGATCAACTCCCAGTTCTGGTGGTCCTTGGTTTCCGCCAGGACCACGCACTCGCCGGCAACGAGCTGAGCGTCCGATGCAGAACCTTTCGCCTTTGCCATTTCCATCGCCGCGACCAGCGAATTCCCGATATGTGCAACCACTTCCCGACCGGGGGTT
>SKZJ01000193.1 GCA_007127425.1 Wenzhouxiangella sp. | reverse complement strand
GTCGGCGCTGATCATGGCAAACGGGCGCTTTCCAAGCAGCGGCAGCGCCCGGATGATGCCGCCGGCTGTCTCCAGCGCCCCTGGCGGTTCGGGAGAGTAATGCAGCCTGAGCCCGAACCGTTCGCCGTCGCCCAAGGCGGCGGAAATCTGCTCGCCCAGCCAGCTCAGGTTGATGACCACGTCGGTGAATCCGGCTTTTGCCAGTTTCTCCAGGTGGTGCACGATCAGCGGCTTGCCGCCGACCTCGATCAGCGGTTTCGGCGTGGTGTCGGTCAATGGCCGCAGGCGCTCGCCGCGCCCGGCGGCCAGGATCATCGCTCGCATCGTATCGGCAATCGCATGGCGCTTCGGGGTGCTTTAATCTAGCGCATATGGACCAATCGTGTTGGCCGGCATGCACCACTCTGTCTCCAGTCTGATGGGATCCTTGCGTGTTTGATGGACTGCAGGCCCGTTAATTTTGAAAGAATTCATGTGTTCCCGGTCCTGGCATGAAATATGGATCAATAGTGTGAGTCGCGGCATGGCCCGCTTCGAAAACTGCCACGGAGGCGCCCCACATGACCGAATTGCTGATGCTGGATGTTCGCACCATGGCGTTTGCCTCGTCGGTGAGCGGCTTCCTCATGGCGGCGACCATGCTGGGGATCTACCTGGCCGGCATGCGTTCGCGCGCGGTACTCGACTGGGCGGCGGCCGGACTGGCTTTCGGCATCGGCTACCTGATCGGTCATATCCTGCAGTCGGTGCCGGTCCCGGTGCCGGCCTGGATGGTCGGTACGGTGGCCAATGCCGCGATCGGCCTCGGCCACGGAATGATCCTGGTTGGTGTGCAGCGTTATCTGGGGCTGCGTTGCTGGATGCGGCCCATACTGATCGTCGTGGCGTTGATTCTGGTTTCGTCGCTGGTGTTTCCGGAAGCTCGCGAAACCCTGCGAGCGCGCATCGTGATTCATTCGGGCTTCTATATCCTTGTCGACGCCTATGCCGGCTGGCTGCTGTGGCGTGCTCAAAGACCCGGAATGGTTGCCTTCCACCGGGCAGCGGCACTGGTCCTGCTGGGTTTCGCGGCTTTCCTGGTGCTGCGTTTCGGCTATGCGGCGTTCAGCCCCGCCCTGACCACTTCGTTCGTACAGGACCCGTTCCAGATGGCGGCATTCCTGGCGGCCATGATTTTCGGTTTCTGCATCACCATGGCGCTGGTGGTCATGATGTTTCGAGAGAAGCAGGTCGAACTCATTGGCCTGGCGACGAAGGACCCGTTGACGGGCATCAACAACCGCCTCGGGCTGGATCAGGCCGCGGCGCGTCACATGGCGGTCGCCAGTGAGAACGGGACACCCCTGTCGCTGATGCTGCTGGATATCGATCACTTCAAGCGGATCAACGATGAGCATGGCCACCACGCCGGAGACCTGGCCCTCAACGCCGTGGCACGGCGCATTGAAATGGCCCTGCGTGACAGCGACACGGCATTCCGGGTCGGTGGCGAGGAGTTCCTGGTGCTTTTGCCCGGCGCCAGCCTTCAACAGGCGGGCCATGTTGCCGAGCGGCTCCGCCAAAAGATTTCCGCCACATCGATTCCGGCTATGCAGCAGGAGTTGTGGCTGACGGCAAGTCTTGGAGTGGTGGAGTGGCGGATCGGCCGGGAAAGCTGGCAACAGTGCATGCAGCGCGTTGATCGCGCCCTCTACCAGGCCAAGCGGGAGGGGCGTGACCGGGTGGCGGTCGGCGAGAATGATGCCGGCCCACAGGCCTGAGCGCCGCTGCCGAGCGGTTGTGCCGGGCGGTGGTTTTGGGCATGGTATGCGGAATTCGGGTATGGAAGGAGGCGGCCTGCAGGCCGCTTGAGGATGATTGATGTCTGAACGTCGGAGCGGAACCGGACTGATCCCCACGCGGTTCTTCTACAACAGGCGGTGGTCGTTCAGGCAGCAACTTGCCTGGATCATGGTGCTGCCCCTGGCCATGTCGGCATTCGTCGCCTTGATGGTTTACCAGGCCGTCGGCGACATGGTGGAAGTCGAACAACGTACCGAATTCGCCATGCAGTCGCTCGCGCTGGGCCGGGAGCTCGAGGCGGTGGCCGTCGACATGCAGACGGGTGTGCGTGGATTTGTGATCTCGGGGGATGAGGCCTTCCTGGCGCCGTATCAACGGGGCTCTGCCCGGCGTGAGCATCTTCTTGCCGAAGCGGTTGAAGTCTGGAGGCAGCGAGAGAGGAGGCTGCAGGCTATCTATCGAATCGATTCCTTGCTGACGGCGTTTGTCGAGGAAGTGGCCGAGCCGATCATCGAGCGACGTCGGCACATGGAAGGGCTGGACGAATGGAGCAGCGAATCCGTCGAACTGGCGCAGGGGCTGCAGGATGCGCTTGCCGCCGGGCAGGATAAACGTCCGATCGATGAGGTCCGCGGCATCGTGCGCGATCTCGCGGAGGCCGATGAGGCCGAGCTGGAAGCGGCAATGGCAATCAGTGAGCAACGCCGCTCGATTGCCCGGGCCGCCGGGGTGGCCGGTCCACCGATTGCCGTAGTCATTGCCATGTTACTCATCGGTGGACTGCTGCGGCGTTTGAGTCGCGGATTGAATGAACTGGCCGAGGTCGCCGCATCGGTGCGCGATGGGGTTTTTACCCACAAGCTGGCCATGGCCGACAACCGCGAGTTCTCCACGGTCGCGTCGGGTTTCGATGCCATGACGAGTGAACTGGAACGCCGGCGACAACGAGATATCTTCATCGACCGGCTGACTCGCGCCCTGCAGTCGTGCAACAGTGTCGATGAAGCGTTTTCCGTGGTTGGCAGTTACCTGCCGCGTATCCTTCCGGAAGTGCACGGTTCGGTCAGCATGTACCGGGCATCTCGCGACCTGCTGCTGCCGCTGGTCCGGTGGGGAGACGGTGAGTCGGCGACAGCCGATCCCCAGCTCGGTCCGTTCGAACCCGACGAGTGTCGCGCCCTGAGGTCGGGCTACGAGCACGAATGCCATCCTGCCGAGGGTGATCTGGCGTGCAACCATATCGGCCCGCAGGTCTCGGAGCCTACGCTCTGCGTCCCACTTTATGGCGTTGACGAAACCCTGGGCGTGATTACCATACAGGGCCAGCCGGGAGGCGATCTGACCGACTCCGATCGCAGGCTGACGCGTTTGATGGCCGAAACAATCGCGCTGAGCGTATCCAATCTCCACCTGCGCGAGGCGCTACGCAACCAGTCGGTACGCGACCCACTGACCGGGCTGTACAACCGGCGTTATCTCGACGAATGCCTGGTGCGGGAGGTCTCGCGAAGCGAGCGGAGTGGGCAACCGCTCTCGATCGTCGTGCTCGATGCCGATCACTTCAAACGTTTCAACGATACGTGGGGCCATGATGCCGGTGACGAGGTTCTGGTGTCGGTGGCCCACATGCTGATGGTGCAGGCGCGCGAGATGGATGTGGCCTGCAGGCTTGGCGGGGAGGAATTCCTGCTGTTGCTGCCGAGAGCCGGCCACGAGGATGCGCTGGGGGTGGCCGAGCGTATCCGCGTTGCGGCCGAGCAACTCAAGATTCGATATGAAGGACGGCTGCTCGAGCCGGTCACGCTGTCGCTCGGGGTGGCGACCTTGCCGGATCACGCCAGCGGTGGGCAGCAGCTCATCAAGGCGGCCGACAAGGCGCTGTACCGGGCGAAGGCCGAGGGTCGCAACCGCGTCGTGGGTAGCTGAACGCCCTGGCTCAGCGTGCCCGGGCGCGCCAGGCTTCGAGCAGGCCGCCCAGTTCCTGCAGTTCGGGGTTGCGGTCAATCGCTTCGTCCAGGTAGATGAAGAAACGCGGTGTGTCTTCCAGATACCTCGGCTTGCCGTCACGGTAGCGGATGCGCGCGAAGATGCCGATGACCTTGAGGTGGCGCTGCACACCCATCAGATCGCAGGTACGCCGCCACAGATCGGCTGACTCGGGCACTGGCAGACCGGCGTCGAGTGCACGCAGGCGATACTCTTCCAGCCACTCATCGACGCGTTGGGTCGGCCAGCTGAGGAAGGCGTCGCGGTACAGGCAGACCGGGTCGTAGCTGATCGGGCCGACGACGGCATCCTGGAAATCGATCACGCCGGGGTTGGGGTTGGCCAGCATCAGGTTGCGCGGCATGAAGTCGCGATGGCAGAAGGTCTGTGGCTGGTCCAGCGCCCAGCGGATCAGGTTGGCGCAGACCAGGTCCCAGGTATCGAGCTCATCTTCGGTGGGTTCGACCTGCCAGTGGCGTGCCAGGAACCAGTCGGGAAACAGGGCCAGCTCGCGCATCAGCAGGCCGGCATCGTAGTAGGGCAGGCCGGAAGTGCTGGTGCGGGTCTGGATCGCGATCAGCGCCTCGACGGCATCATGGAACAGGGTGTCGGCGCTGTCGTCGTCGAGCACATGGTGATAGGGCTTGTTGCCGAGATCGTCGAGCAGCAGGAACCCGCGTTCCCGGTCGGCATGAATCTGGTGGGGCACGTGAACACCGGCACGCTCCAGCCGCTGCCCGACGTCGATGAAGGCGCCGATGTTCTCGTGTTCGGGCGGTGAATCCATGACCACCACGGTGCGGCCTTCGTGCGCGAGCCGGTAGTAGCGCCGGAAGCTGGCATCGGAACTGATCGAGGTGCTCTCGAAATCGTCCCAGCGGAGTCGTTCGGCGGCCCATTGCTCGGCCTGGTGGCGGCGCTTGTCGCTCATTGGCGTTTTCCGTTGGATTCGTGGCGAATGAAATGATCGACCGGATGGGCGCTGGCGTGTCGCCACGCCCGGCACCAGCTTTCCAGGCCATTGGCATAGCGGCGTGCAAAGCGCGGCAAGCCGTTTGCCAGCCCCTCGATCCGGTCTCGGTCCGCCTGATCGTTGCGCGCGTGGGCGGCGAGCGAGCGTTTGAAATCGGCCGCCAGCCAGGGCGGGGGCTGCAGTTCGGCCAGGCGGGTGCGTATGCGCTCGATGGTCTCACCGCGCAGCTCCAGCATGTCCTGTTGCAATCGCCACTTCAGTTCATCGTTCGGGCTGCCGGCCAGTCCATGCAGCCAGCCGCGGAGCAGGTCGATGCGGCTGTCCAGGTCACCGGTTGGTAGTTCGGTGCCGAGCCGGCCGAGCTGATCGGCAAGAAAGCGGCCGCGATTGGTCGAGCGCGGCCGGTCGATGTCTTCGGGTTGCCAGCGTCTCGGTTCGGGACGTTCATGCAGGAGCATGTGGGGCAGCGCGGCGTGCAGGCTGCCGGGGTGCGCCCAGGTGACCAGGGCGCCGAACAGCAGATCCTCGTTGCCACCCCGGGCCTGGGTGGGCAAGAGCAGATCGCGGTTATCGATGCCGGTCAGCGTGGTGGTCATCAGGCTGAAGGCGGTCGTGGCCTGGATCGAGTCGGGGCTGCGGGCCGTACGACGCTGGCCGATAAGCTCGCGATAGCGCTGTTCGTCCGTGCAAAGTGCGGCCAGGTTTTCATTGGACTCGCTGAACAGCCACTGGATACCGGAGGTGCCCGGGTCACCCAGGGTGCCGTTGGTGGTGACGCGAATGCGGGACGGTGCGGACAGCTCGAACAGAAGGTGCGGGTCGACGCGTTCGAACAATGCGCCCAGGTGTTCCTTCCCCCGGTTGGCAAACTCACCGCCGTTGCTGCCGAGGTAGCGTGTGTGCTCGGCCAGCGGGCTTGTGGCCAGCGGCTCGAAGCCGGCAGTCAATTCGGATTCCGGTTCGGGGAATACCAATCGGGTCGAGGTCGTGGGTGCAAAGCGGTGCCGGGTGTCGCTGCCCTGCAGGCGAAAAGCGGCCAGGCTGGCGTCGTCATCCATGATGGCGAAGGTTTCGCCGGCCCCCAGCAGCAGGGCGAAATTCAGGCTGGCGCCGTAGCTGGGCTGTTCGTCATCGGCGTCGCCTTCGATGAACCAGTGCAGGTCGGCGGCATCCGCATCGCTGTCTGCGGCGAGTCGTTCAAGGATGGCACGGCGCTGGCCGCGGCCGATGTGATGCAACGCCACCGGCAGCCGGTCGCAGAATTTTCGGACCCGTTCTGTGGTTTGTGGATCGCCCGCTTCGCCGTCGCTGTCGTCGAGGATGATGCAGCGCTTCAAGTCGCCGGCATCGGTCAGGGCCGCGAGACTGTCGAGCAATCGGGCCAGTGTCTGCGGGCGGTTGCAAGTGCGCACGAACAAGGTCTCGATCTGCGCCGGGCGATGGTCGGGACCATTCCACTCCTGCAGGCGTTCGAGGAGATCGGATTCACTGAGCAGCAGGCCGCTTTCGGCCAGTTGCGTCAATTCGCGCGTCAATACGTTCGTCTGGGCCGGCGAAGTGCGTAACTGGCTTACGGCCTGCCGGGCCTGTTCATCGAGCGTGCGGAAGCGGTTGCAGGCTCCCAGGAGGCGGGCCGCAGTGATCGAGAGACGAACCGGTTCGGACTGCCGGCTGACCAGCAGGCTCGCCTCGTTGTCCGAGACCATCCGGGCATCAAAGGCCGGAGCGATATAGCGTGTGCGATCGGATGCCGCCGGGGCGGTGCTGCCCGACAGGTTGAAATCGAAACTGAATGGATCCTTCGCCATGCTCGCCCTGTGCTCGAAGCCTGGTCGCAAAGTGTATCAGGGCTGCCCGGCTGCAAGGCCTTCCTGTCGTAATCAATACCAGTCTGGTCTTGTTTTCCGCCCCCCTTGGAGGCATAATATGGGACCGGAACGATCCTGTATCCAAGAACATGTTGCGAATCAGCAAATTGACCGATTACGCCACCGTCGTGCTGGCCTCGCTGGCCCGGGAGCCGGAGCAGCGAATTTCCGCCACCCAGTTGGCCGAGCGCGTGCGCCTGGAGCCGCCGACAGTGGCCAAGGTGCTCAAGACGCTGGCTCGGGCCGGGCTGGTCAACTCGGTGCGCGGGGTCAACGGCGGTTACCAGTTGGCCCATTCGGCCGACGATATCTCGGTGGCCGAGATCGTGGCCGCCATGGAAGGGCCCATCGCCCTGACCGAGTGCGGGCTGGAGACGGGCTTGTGTTCGCACGAGTCCGATTGCAGCCTGAGAGGCAATTGGCAGCGTATCGGGCAAGCGGTAGAGCAAGCCCTGGGCGCGCTGAGCCTCGCTGACCTGGCTCGTCCCAAGCCGCCACGGATTGCCATTCGCGCCGAATCCACCGTTGAATCAACGCCGGAAATTTCATGAACGAAACTGTCGAACAAGTCGAACGCCATATACAGCAGCGCTACAAGGCCGGTTTCTACACCGACATCGAGTCCGACCGTGTGCGTGCCGGGCTTGATGAAGAGATCATCGCCATGATCTCGGCCAAGAAGGAAGAGCCTGAATGGATGCTGGAGTGGCGACTTAAGGCCTTTCACCAGTGGCAGAAGATGGTTGGTCCGAACTGGGCGCACCTGAAGCTGCCGGCGATCGATTTTCAGAAGATCCACTACTACGCCGCGCCCAAGCAGAAGAATCGGCCGAAGAGTCTGGACGAGGTCGATCCGAAGCTGCTCGAGACCTTCGACAAGCTCGGCGTGCCCCTCCACGAGCGCGCACGCCTGGCTGGCGTGGCCGTGGATGCAGTATTCGATTCGGTCTCCGTGGGTACCACCTTCCAGAAGGAACTGAAGGAAGCCGGTGTGATCTTCTGTTCGTTCTCCGAGGCCGTGCGCGACCATCCCGACCTGGTGCGCGAGTACCTCGGTTCGGTCGTGCCGTATACCGACAACTACTTTGCCGCGCTCAACTCGGCGGTGTTCTCCGACGGCTCGTTTGTCTACATCCCGAAAGACACGCGCTGCCCGATGGAGCTGTCGACCTACTTCCGCATCAATGCCCGTGATACGGGGCAGTTCGAACGCACACTCATCATTGCCGAGCCGGGAAGTCATGTGAGCTACCTGGAAGGCTGCACCGCACCGATGCGTGACGAAAACCAGCTGCATGCCGCCGTGGTCGAGCTGGTCGCGAAAGAGAAGGCGCATATCAAATACTCGACCGTGCAGAACTGGTATCCCGGTGACGAGAACGGCAAGGGCGGTATCTACAACTTCGTCACCAAGCGCGGCGATTGTCGCGAGGACGACTCGCGCATCACCTGGACGCAGGTCGAGACCGGCTCGGCGATTACCTGGAAGTATCCGTCGTGCATCCTGCGCGGTGACCGTTCATCCGGCGAGTTCTACTCGGTGGCGCTGACCCACAATCATCAGCAGGCCGATACCGGTACCAAGATGATTCACTTGGGCCGTGACACCACCAGCAAGATCATCGCCAAGGGCATCTCGGCCGGCAAGAGCAACAACAGCTACCGTGGCCTGGTACGCATGGCGAAGCGGGCAAAGAATGCGCGCAACTACACCCAGTGCGACAGCTTGCTGATCGGCAAGCAGTGCGGCGCGCACACCTTCCCCTACATCGAATCGTTCAACCCCACGGCGAAGGTCGAACACGAAGCCACCACCTCGCAGATCGGCGAAGACCAGCTCTTCTACTGCCGCTCGCGCGGCCTGGACGAGGAAGAAGCCGTGGCGCTGATCGTCGACGGCTTCTGCAAGGAAGTGTTCAAGGAGTTGCCGATGGAGTTCGCCGTCGAAGCCAAGGCACTGCTGGAGATCTCGCTGGAAGGCGCGGTTGGGTGATGGAAGGAGTATCCACAGACTGCGTAGGTCGGCGTCGCATCGCCGACGGACGAGACTCCAGTCTTGAATACGCTTAGCGATACGTGATCAGAACCCGAACGTCGACCGTCGGGGATGCAACCCCGACCTACAACCTGAAACCTGAAACCTAAATCCAATGCTCAAAATCAACAACCTCCACGTCAACATCGACGACAAACCCATCCTCAAGGGCCTGGACCTGGAAATCGGGTCCGGTGAGCTGCATGCCATCATGGGCCCGAATGGCTCGGGCAAGTCCACCCTGGGCTATGCACTGGCCGGCCGTGAAGGCTACGAGATCACCGAAGGCTCGATCGAGTTCGAAGGCAAGGACCTGTCCGACATGGAGCCCGAAGAGCGGGCTGCAGCGGG
>SKZJ01000154.1 GCA_007127425.1 Wenzhouxiangella sp. | reverse complement strand
GGAACCGCTGGCGCGACGAGAAGCAGACACGCCTGTTCGTGCAGGAAGCGCGCGCCGGCGCCGAGCCGAGCGACCTGTTGTTCGGCACCGAACTGGTCTCCGGCCCCGGTTACGACGGCGGGCTGCAGACAGTGTGGACGCCCGACGGCGAGGCGCTGGTGTTCTCGGCCACGGAGAACCTGCACGAGGCGGCCCACGCGCGGGTACTCCGCCACCTCTACCGTGTGCCCGTCGGTGGCGGCGAGCCCGAGCGCGTTGTCGGTGGAGAGGACTTCAGTTGCACCGGCCCGACGTTTTCACCCGACGGCGACTGGCTCTACTGCAGCTACTCGCCGATCAACGAGTGGGTCTACAACCACACCGAGATCGCCCGCACGTCCTGGAGTGATGGCGGTGTTGACGGCGGCCTGGACGTACTGACCGGCGAGTTCGACCGCTCGGTGAGCAGTTTCGAGGTCAGCCCCGACGGGGAGGCCTTGTATCTCACCGCGATGGATCACGGCCGCATTCGGGTGTTCACGCTGCCGGCCGGTGGTGGCCAGCCGCAAGTGCTCGATCCCGAAAGCAGCGGCGTCTACTCGGGGCTCACGGCGACCGGGGGCGGGCTGGTCGCCGTCTGGGAAAGTTCGGCGGTGCCGGCCGAGGTGGTGCGGCTCGACCCGGCCACCGGCCAGCATTCGGCCTTGAGCGAGTTCAACGCCGAGCGCGCCGCCGAGCTGGACCGGCCGGCCTTCGAAAGCTTCTGGTTCACCTCCAGCAAGGGCCGGGAAATCCATAGCTGGCTGACCCTGCCGCCGGACTTCGACGAGAGCAGGCAGTATCCGCTGGTGCTGTTCATCCACGGTGGTCCGTTCACGTCTTCCCTCGATGCCGACCACGTGCGCTGGAGCCCGCACCTGCTGGCCGCGGCCGGGTACGTGGTGCTGAGAACCGACTACACCGGTTCGGTGGGTTACGGCGCGGAGTTCTCGCGCAACATCCAGGGCGATCCGCTGGCCACGCCGGGCGAGGAACTCGTCGAGGCGGCCGACGCGGTCACCGAACAGTTCGACTTCATCGACCCCGACCGCCAGGCGGCCACCGGTGCCAGCTACGGCGGCCACCTGGTCAACTGGCTGCTGGCCACCACCGACCGGTTCGATACGCTGGTCGGCCATGCCGGCCTGGTCAGCCTGGAAGGCCAGTGGTCGACCAGTGACGCGATCTACCACCGCGAGATCATGAATGCCGGCCCGCCGTGGGAGAGCGATGTCTGGCAGGAGCAGAGCCCGTCGACCTACGCCGAGCAGTTCTCGACCCCGACCATGCTGACCATCGGCGAGCGCGACTACCGCGTGCCGCTCAACCAGACCCTCGGCGCGTGGACCTACCTGCAGCGCATGCAGGTGCCGTCCAGGTTGCTGGTTTTCCACGACGCCGACCACTGGATCATGAACGGCAAGGAAGCGCGCTACTTCTGGGAAGAAGTGCACGACTGGCTGGCGGAGTATCTGAAAGACGAGTAGGCACTCGTCGGTTCTCGTCGTCCCGGACACCGCGGATGCGGTGATCCGGGATCTCGCACGGTCGGGTGGGCGATGGCGTGGCCGTGCTGCTGTCTGGCGTGCGAGGTCCCGGCTCAAGGCCGGGACGACAAGGGTGTTGGGTGCGTTGAGGCCGAAGGCCGAAGCGCATCGGGACGACGGTGGGTGCAAGCGCCAACCGGGGGGGGGTGAAATCCGGCGGGAGCTGATGCACTTCGCTTTGCTCAGCGCATCCTACGAAATGCCTGCCAACGGGGCCGTGGGATGCGGGTGCGAACGCAGGGGTCAGGCGTAGCGGCCGCCGGTTTCGCTGACTTGATGGGGGCGCGCATGCCGGCTTAGCCAGTCCCGCAATGCTTCCTCGCTCAATTCTCCGGCTGCCAGGCCCAGGAAGACCGGATAGAGGTCACCGTCTTCGGCCACGAGCTGGTAGCCATTCAGTTCGAGGAACAGTTCGCACGCGACTGCAGCGGTGCGCTTGTTGCCATCCACGAATGGATGGTTGCGACTCAGGCCGAAGGCGTAGGACGCGGCCATAGCAACCAGGTCGACGTCCTGTCCGCCATAGGCATAAAGCTGCTGCGGTCGGGCCAAGGCCGACTCAAGCATGCCACGATCCCGGATGCCTGAACCGCCGCCATGCTCTGCGATTTGCCGCTCATGAATAGCCTCGATCAATTCGAGTGAAAGCCAGGTCGGTTCGCTCACGATCTACTCCGCCAGTTTCTTGAGCAGGTTGCGACGCGTGCGCATGATCTTCTCGGCCACCTCCATCTGCCTTGCCAGCTCGGGGTCGTAGGGGCTGAGGACGATGCCGTCGGGGGTTTCGCGCACCATCAGTTCGTCGCCGCGGCCAACGCGCAGGCGTTCGAGCACGTCCTTGGGCAGGATCACGCCGGTGGAGTTGCCGATGGCGGAGACTTTCAGTTTGCGGGTCATGGGGGTAGGGCTCCAGCGGGTCGGGTTGGAGCAAGTATAACAAATGTATTACGTAATGCATCGACCCGGTCACAGTTCGCAGAATTCGGAGTCACAACAGCGCGACACCGTCACATGGACTCTGGTAGATTCAGTTGTTTTGACCAGACTGGCCGCCACGTGGCCGACCGAAAAAGGGATACTCTCGATGCGCCACACCGCCCGCCCCATCTTCCGCCTATTCATCCTGATAGCCCTGGCCGTCGGCCTGCTGTCGACCGCCGCGCTGGCGACCGCACCCATCATCCAGCCCGGCAAGCCGGGCGAGGACAGCCGCGAGATCTCGGCCGAAGAAGCGATTCAGCTCGCCGGCGTGCGCTATTCGGCCGCCGATGTGCAGTTCATGACCGACATGATTCCGCACCACCAGCAGGCGCTGGACATGACCGTACTGGTGGCTGATCGCACCGGCCGCAACGAGATGATCGAGGTGGCACGGCGCATCGAGTCGTCGCAGAAAGACGAGATCGACTACATGATCGAGTGGCTGAGCGCACGCGGCGAGCCGGTGCCCGAGCGCGACTGGCGCGCCCATGCCCATCATGAGCACCACCACACCATGGAGGGCATGGCAAGCGAGGAGGAGATGGACGAACTCGAGGCCGCGCAGGGCGACGATTTCGACACGCTGTTCCTGGAGCTGATGATCGAGCACCACCGGGGCGCGCTGGTGATGGTCGAGGAGCTCCTTGAGGAATCGGGCGCGTTGCAGGATCCCGAGCTGTTCGAGTTCGCCCGCGACGTCAAGAACGACCAGGAAGCGGAGATCGACCGCCTGACGGTGATGCTGGCCGGCTACTCGCCCGACCCCAGGGCCGGCCTGGCTGCCGGCTTCCGCGACGCCGAAGAGGCCATTTACAACATGGATCTGCTGGTTTCACTGCCCAAGCCCGACGGCTTTTTCAACCCCGACAACCCGGCCTCCCTGCCGACCAGCCGGCTGCGTGAACTGCAGGCGGAGGCCGAGGCCGACGGCGAGGAGTCGGAGGAAGACGAGGAACGCGACCGGCCCTCGCTGCTCGATTTCGCCATCACCGACATGGCCTTTGCCGACAACCTGCTGGCGGTGGGCAGCTACCACGGTTTCAAGCTCTACGACATCGCCGACAATCGTGATCCGGAACTGCTCAGCGCCGTGGTCTGCCCCGGCGGCCAGGGCGATGTCTCCATCGTCGGCGATTTGCTGATCCTTTCGGTGGAACAGTTCCGCGGTCGTATCGACTGCGGCCTGCTCGGCGTGGCCGGCCAGGTCAGCGACGAGCGCTTCCGGGGCCTGCGCCTCTTCGACATTTCCAACCCGGCCCGACCGAAGCAGGTCGGCCAGGTCCAGACCTGCCGCGGCTCACACACTCACACCGTAGTCGCCGGGCCGGACGAGGACGGCAAGCTGATCGTCTACAACTCCGGCACCGCCCCGGTGCGCGACGAGGAGGAGATGGAAAGCTGCATCGACGAAGACCCCTACCGCGACGACCAGACGGCACTGTTTCGCATCGACGTGATCGAGATCCCGGTCGACCGGCCGCAGGATTCGCGCATCGTCCATTCGCCGGCGGTGTTCGCCGACCCAGAGACCGGCATCCTGGCCGGCCTGTGGGAGCGCGGCGATCATGGCCCGGACACGCAGACCTCGGCCGAAACCAATCACTGCCACGACATCACCATCTTTCCCGACAAGCAGATCGCCGCCGGCGCCTGCTCGGGCAACGGCATCCTGTTCGACATCTCCGACCCGATCAACCCCGAGCGCATCCACGAAGTGATCGATCCCGGCTTTGCCTACTGGCATTCGGCGACCTTCTCGAACGACGGCACCAAGGTGATCTTCACCGACGAGTGGGGCGGCGGCACCCGCCCGCGCTGCCGCGCCTCCGACCCGCTCACCTGGGGCGCGAACGCCATCTACGAGATCGTCGACAACGAACTGGTGTTCCGCTCCTACTACAAGATGCCGGCACCGCAGACCGAGCAGGAAAACTGCGTCGCGCACAATGGCTCGCTCGTTCCCGTACCGGGGCGCGACATCATGGTGCAGGCCTGGTATCAGGGCGGCGTGTCGGTGTTCGATTTCACCGACGCGGCCAACCCGGTCGAGATCGCGTTTTTCGACCGCGGCCCGATCGACGAGGAAGCACTGGTCACCGGCGGCTACTGGTCGACCTACTGGTACCGCGGCCGGATCTACGGCACCGAGATCGTGCGTGGCCTGGACGTGCTCGAATTGCTGCCCAGCGACTACATCAGCGGCAACGAGCTGGCGGCCGCCATGCGGGTCGACAAGGGCGATGCCTTCAACCCGCAACGGCAGGAACAGGTCAGTTGGCCCGCCGAGCCGGTCGTGGCGCGCGCCCGGCTTGATCAGCTCGAACGCGGCAATCGCCTGGCCGAAGAGGAACTGCTCGACCTCCGTCGTCTGCTCGACCGCGCCGACGACCTACTTGTCAGCGGCTACGACGCGGCCGGCCTGCCGGACGAACTGCGCGCACTGGCCGGCCGGTTGGCCGAACGCGCCCGTGATCACGACGGCGCGACCCGCCAGCGCATGGCCGCCCTGGCCGAAACCCTGAACGGCGTGGCCGAACGGCTGAACTGAAAACCCTCCAGCCGCGGCGGTTTTCGCCGCGGCCGGAAAGCCGTCAATCAGAGCGCGGCGCGCTCGCCGTCGCGCATGTGGATGGTGCCGATCCAGTCGACGTCGGCGCTCAGCGTAATCTCGCGGTTGTCCTCATCCGCGGCAGTGACCTCGAAAGTGACCACCGGCGGATTGTCGCGGTCGATCTCGGGCAGCGTCACGCCGTTGGCGGCCAGGTCTTCGATCATGGCCTCGGTGGAACTGGTGCCGAGTCCACCGCTGAAACCAGGCCGCACCGAGTTGATCTCGACCACGACCCGGCCCGGCTCACGGTCCTGAACAATACCGCCGATGCGCAAGTTCATGGTCACCGGCTCACCGCGAAACTCCAGCGGTGGGCTGTCGAACTCGCTCATGTCGCGGTGGTCGGCCATCAGCGAAAAGCGGATGGTGCTCATATCCAGTGTCACATCGGGAAAGTGCAAGCCGGCATCGAGCAACGTAGCCTCGCCGCGCCACTCCATGCCGCGCATGCCAATGTCGCCGAGGTAGAAGGCATGGCCGTCGGCTGTGGCCGGGGCATCTTCGCCGTTGCCGGGATCGTCTGCCCCGCAACCGGTCAGTGACAGCAAGGCAAAGGGCAGGGCAAGGACCAGGGCGATACGCGTGTACTTCATCGGTTTCCTCCAAGATAAGGATGGGGTGGGAACACTGACGAACCTAACCGACAAGACTCTCGCAGGCAAACCGGCCCGCTAACGCAACCAGTCGTGCAGGGCGTGTTGAACCGATGGGTTGGTAAGCAGGCCGATATGGCGGGTATTGAAGACCACGTGCTGATGTTCCGGGCGTACCGGCAGGCAGCGCGACGGGTCGGCATGGCGCCCCAGGGCGCTGTCGACCGGCACCAGACCGTCGCCGAAATAGCGCGATTGCAGAGAGTCCACCCGGCTGTCGGCGGTCGCGGCAACCACATGGCATGTGACGTGATCGGGCAGCGTCACTCGCGGCGGGTCGTCGGTCTCCTGGAAGGTTCCGATCACGTTGCCGTGACGCAGGTCGGTGATACCGACCGAACGGATCGCACCCAGGCGGGTGAACGGCGCGCTGTAGGGGCTCATGCCGAGCATGCGGTCGACGCGATGGCCGAGGCGTTCCAGCGGTGCGCCGTGATGCGGACTCCCCATCGTGATGATCTTGCGCAGGGCGCCGGGCCAGGCATGGCCGGCCAGAACAGCCTGGTGACAGGCACTGACGGCCACCAGGCCACCCATGCTGTGACCGACCAGCACCACCTCGTCGACCGGTTCTGGCCATTGCGCCACCAGGTCTTCGAGGAGCACGGCGAAGTCGCGGCCGTTATCGGCAATCGCCCGACCGGTGTTGTAGTGCAGGTACAGCGGCGTGTAGCCGAGGCTTTCGGCAAGATGCTCCGGCAGGGCCGGCGAGCCCTCGCCCTGGCGCCACTGCAGGTCGTTCATGCACAGGCCGTGGAGGGCAATGAGGAGCTTGCGACCCGGTCGTTGCGAAGCGTCGGTATCGAGGTTCAAGGCCTGGCCGTCACGGCGCAGGCGCATGTCGATGGCCAGCGGGTTGGCGCGCTCGGCCAGGTGGTCGCCGATCACCCCGTTGATGACAGCCAAAAGCCGCTCGCGCTCGGGGGAGGAATCTCGTTGCGGCAGGCGCGATACCACCTGCGAGAATGCCAGGTCCGAGGTCGTGCCCACCAGGCGGGTGACGCCGTTGATGCTGCGATAGACCAGCCCGGTGATGCCGCGGGTCGGCCCCTCCGGTGCCCGGCCGACCGGCAGCGACAGCCCGGCAACGGCACGATGCACCTGTTCGACCAAACCGACCGTGCCGAGCACGCCGTCGACGGCCAGCAGGCTGAAGCCGCGGAGATCGGAGGGGTGCAGGTGGCTCGAAGGGTTCACGGCTTTTCGGGGCATGACGTTTCGACCTATTGTGCACCTGTTAGTTGCCCCGCCCCAAACCCTTTGTGCCTGGCGGCGCGCTTCATCCGACACTCGCAGGATTCTCCGACTTGCCGCCTCCGTGCGGCTCCAGTAAAGTGCCTTCACGTCCAGCGGTCCCACAACTACTAGAATTCACTTGACCGATCTCCTGTTCGCACACCTGCCATTCGTTTTCGGAAAAGACCGGAAGCTGGAAGGACCATCGTTGCAGAGAACCCGGGAACGGGAACGCGCGCTGGTCGCAGATTTTTCCCGCCGCATGCCGCACATCCCCCTGATCCAGAATCGGACCGGGCAGGACGACTCGGCGCTGCGCAGCGCGAGCTTTGCCGACCTCGAAGCCCGGCCCCGTCGGCTCGTTCCGAGCGACAACCCGGCAGTCAACTACGTCGAACTGTCATTCCGCTATCGGACGGGACGGGACACGGAGTATGAACTCAACCTGGGGCGAATCCGGGCCTGGGCACGCATCGAGGACCCGCTCTACCTGTGCAAACGCAGCCATAGCGTGGAGCAGATCCGCGACCACCACGCGTTGCGCAGGGAATACTTCAGCAAGGTTTTCAGCCTGATGAACGCGCAAAGCGAGTGCAACCGCGAGCTGGCGGAGTGGATGAGCCAGTTTCTTCTGCCCGGCCCCGATCCCGCCCCCGACGAGCGCGACTTTCTCGCCGCAATCCAGAACTTCAATCACAACATCGGCATTGATCGCGCCCGGACGACGACCAACCGGCAGGATTTTCGTGCCGCACTGAGCGCGTTCGATTTTCCCGGGCAGGCGCCTTCGCACGGGCCGGTCGCGCTGCGGCTGACGGTGCGTCCCCACCAACGGCCCGACGGCCTGTACGGGCAGTCGATTACCAGCGTCCTGCTCGGTACCCGGCGCGGCCTGGCATTCCGCAAACCCAACGGCAAGGTGGTCTTCGTGCCGCCGGGCAAGGCCTTCGAATCCCGTTTCAACAAGTTCATCCATCAACTGGCCGACGCTCGGCTGGCCAGCATCGCACGGAACTCCTACCGCAAGACCGCCGAGGAGCGCATCTGGGGGGCAAGGGAAGAGTGCGCGGCTTATTTTCACAACCACGACCGCTTCACCATGAAGGGGGTCGAGTGGGTCCTGGAACGTCAAACCGACCATACGCCCCGGGTGATGGGCTCGCATCGAAACGTCGCTGCCTACCGCAGCGGGCGCCACCGGGTCGCGGTGAAGGCCGTGCCATTCGAGTCGGTCGGCGACCTTGTTCGCCTGGTGCAGGCACACCAGTACGTCCACGGCGTCCAGGCCGCCGCGCTGCTGGCCCAGGCCAAGATTCACCCACACATCCGCAGCGAAGTCATCACCACGGTGACCAGCATGCTGAGTGAGCATGAACAGCACCCGTTTGAAGATGCCCGGCGGGCCTGGCGAGTGCTGGACCGGGAATTGAGCAGCCGGTTCGAACGCAGCATCGGCCCACTGCTGCACCAGGTGACGGTCGACTACGAACACAAGCTGATGTTGACCGTGCTCGACTGGAGCGACCAGGGCATGCTGTCCGATCTCAAGGCGCGAAAACGGCTGCTGGAGGACTGCTCGCTCAGCCATCGCCTGCGCATGGCCGCCAACCTGATGCGAAACGGTCACCAGCTGCTCGCCGACGACGTCACGCATACCGACCTCAAGCCCGAGAACATCCTCAACCTGCCCGGCGCGGCGTTTCGCGCCCAGCAGAAGGCCCGGCTCAAGGGCTGGGACCGCCTCGACGACGCCGACCTGAGGGACCTGGCCGTCGGCGAGCCCATCCTGGAGGGCGATCTTTCCGGCATCCATTTCGGTCGCGAGGGCGGGATCGACAACCTGGCACCGGGCGAGGGCTTGCCCACCTCAATCCACTATTCGAGCTGGCGGTTCACCAGCATCGGCCTGAGCGAAGGCACGCAGCCGTCGGTACTGAGAAAACGGAAAGGCGAGCTCCCGCCGATCGACGCCCTGGTGCTCGAGCAGGACATTGCCAATCGGGGAACAACCGCCTGGGAGATCGTTTACGGCTCGCTCGTCGACTGTATCCCGCCGGCGGAGGAGCAACGCCGCATTGCTGCTCGCAGGACGGCCGAAG